>DASPGF010000242.1:0-3474 GCA_035620755.1 Myxococcota bacterium | reverse complement strand
GAAGTCGCCGCACGCGGCTGGCGGGGGGAGAGCTGAAGGCGACATGGGGTTGGAGCCGGAAGGTCTCCCCTTGCCGGCCGCGAGCAGCCAACTTCTCGCTACTCGATCGCGTGCAGCTGAATCGCTCCGAGCTTCATCAGCAAGCGCACGCTCTCCCATTCACTCCGAGGCGCGCGATCGGCGCTAAGGGGTTTCGAGATGCTCGAGAAGAATGCGCCGCGTTTCCTGGATCGTATCCGGGTTGCCTTGCGTCGAGTGGCCAGAGTGATACACGATGAATTCGCTCTCGACTCCGTCGATGTGCGCGCTCTGGTAGGCGACGACGCCGTCGTTCTGGTCGTCCGGAGGCGGCCCGCCGAGCACGGGGATGATCGAATGCGCGTGAATCCTCGAGTCGATGGGGAGGCTCTGCAGCGTGAGCGTGAATGGGCTGTCGGGCTCCATGTTGTCGACGCTGCTCGGCAGTCGGCTGAGCTTGCGCTGCAGGCGCGCGCCCTCGTCGCTGCGTGAGAAGAGATCGAAGAAACTGCGGCTGCGCTTGACGGCGGAGCTCGCGAGGCCAATTCCCGCGTTCGCGAGATCGCCGCTCGCGCGGAGCAGGTTTCCCGGCGTGTGGACCAGCGACGAAGCGAAGCGACCGAGGCGCCCACCCGCAAGGAAGCTGCCGCGATGCGGCGTCGAGATGAAGATCACGCGCTCGACGAAGCTCTGCGGCTCGAAGAACAGCGCCTCCTCGAGCGTCTCTCGCGTCGCGGGCTCGAGCGGAATCTCCGCCAACGGCTTGTCGGAGATGTTCTCCCAGAAGCGAGTTCCGCTCGCGATCGCCTGCAGCTTGACGAGCAAGCCGCCCTGGCTGTGCCCGATCAGCACCATGCGACGCAGCGCCGCGTCGCGTCCCGTGGGATCCAATTCGGAAACCGCGTCGCCGAGCGCGTTGCGCAGCCGGCTCGCGGAGTAGAGGATCGGGTTGCCCGTGCTGTAGATGAAGAACCAGAATTGATATCGGCTGCGCAGGATCGGGTCGCTGAGCATCTCGTTGAGCATCTCGGCCCACCAGGCTGGGCTCGATGCGGTGCCATGCACGAGCACGACGGGGATCCTGCCCCGCTTGTAGGGCTCCCACATGATCAATCCGTCGCTCGAGCTCAGCGCATCGAGCGTCTGCAGGTATTCGGGGTCTCGAAAGCCCGCGAGCCCGAAGCCCCAGAGCGGGGAGCGCGCAAGGCCGTACGCGAGCGTCGACGTGGTCTCGTATTCGAGCGGAACGCGTTGGCCCGCGATCTCGACCTCCGACGCCTCGGCCTCGCTGTAGATCTCGATGCGCCCGCGCAGCGCGCCGCTTCGCAGCCCGGCCTCGACGTCGTCGAGCCGCACCAGCACGGTGATCGGCACCTTCGCGCGCTTCGGCACGCGCGCGCTTCGGACCGGAACGCTCGCCCCCTCGGGAACGACCGCGCTCGCGACGAATGGCGCGCCGATGCCGGGGCGCCTGTAGCGGTTTCGCAGGCCGCGCACCGCGAGCTGCGCGGCGGGCACGAAATCCTCGAGCTGACGCTCCGCGTAGCGCAGCTCCTCCGCGGGCAGCTCCAGCTCGAGCGTCCCGAGATGGAATCGGTGCGAGCGCACTCCCGGCGCGATGGCGCCCCTCCTCGCCTCGATCGCCGAGGTCACCGCGAGGTTGTAGAGATCCGCCGCCGTTCGCAGGCGCGGGTCGAAACGGCTCGGCGCGGCGTGCCCGCTCTCGGGAAACAGGAACGCGTAGGCGTAGATCGCCGTCGCCATGAAGTAGGCCCTGGCCCTCTCGCACTCCGGGCGCGTCGCGGAATCGGAAGCGCGCTGGGGGCGCCGGTCGCGCGGATTGCCGGTTGGCTGTCTGCACTCGTGATACTGCCGCACCGCGTACAGATACGAGTACTCGGCGAGCGCGAACAGCCGGTCGTCGACGAGCTCCTGCATCGCGAGCGCGTGCAGCTCGGCGAGCGCGGCTTCGGGGTCGCGCTGGTAGTGATCCGCGAGGCCCAGCCGCAGCATCACCTGCCGCGACGACGTGCTCGGCCGGTTGGCGGAGACGGTGTTCTCGGTGAGGATCTGACCCACCGTGCGGCGATCGATCTCGCTCACGCCGATCGGCGTCGCACAGCCCCCGGCGATCCCGAGCACCGCCAGAAGCGCGGCGCATCGCCGCGCGCTCGGGCGCCGCCGGTGCGCGATCCCCGAACGTCGCTCGGGCGCAGATCGCGCGCTTGCGCACTCGATCTCTCTGCTGCGGGACGTGTCGGATCGAGGCATGGCGGCAGCCCAGATTGCGGGCGATCAGAATGACGAAGCGGCCCTGCGCGCGCAAGCGCGCCAGGGCCAGGCCGCGATGCGCAGCGACGCGAGCGATGGCCGCCCACGGGCTTGCGCGACCGCGGCTATGCGATAGTTCCATCCAGCGATGGGGCATCAACTCGCGCGGCTCGTGTTCTGGACGGCTCTGCTCGCGGCTGTGCCGGCGCTCGGCGCCGACGAAGGCGCCGCCGGCACGCAGCTCAAGGTGCTCAGCTACAACATCCACGGCCTGTTTCCGCTCGCCGCAAAGGATGACCCGCGCGACCGCATGCCGACCATCGCGTGGCTCGCGAATCGCTATGACATCGCGATGTTTCAGGAGGATTTCGAGTACCACGAGGTGATTCGCAACCAGATGCCCGGCTCGATCGGCTTCCGCGGCAACGGAATGGGCTGGGATCCGCGACGCGTGTTCGCCAAGCTGCTGGTCGCGCCGGTATCGATCTTCCTGCCGCACTTCTCCTTTCCGTACGGCGCGGGCATCTCGATCTTCGCCAAGGAGTCGCTCGCGCAGTCGGACGACTTCGACCGCGAGGCCTTCGAGCACTGCCACGGCTGGCTCGGCTCGAACGGCGACTGCTGGGCGCGCAAGGGCTTCCAACGCATCGGAATCCGCACCGCCGAGGGAGCCGAGCTCGACCTCTACAACACGCATCTCGAGTCGGGCACGAGCGAGCGCTCGGCGCGCATTCGGCGCGAGCAGCTCGAGCTGCTCGCGCGCGCGATCGAAGCGCGACCCGCGGCGCGCGCGCTGATCGTCGCGGGCGACTTCAACGTCGAATTCAACCGCAGCAGCGATCGCGAGACGATCCTCAATTTCCGGCGCCGCCTGCAGCTCGGCGACACAGGTGCGGGCCCCGAGCTTCCCTACTGGCGCGAGCGCGACTACATCTTGTTCCGCGCGGGGCGCGAGACACAGCTTCGCGTCGAGCGCGCGGGCGAGGCGCGCGAATTCGTCGACCGCGACCGCGCGCTCAGCGATCACCCGGCTCTGTTCGCCGAGTTCCGCGCGGAGCGCGCGACGCGAGTGGATCGGTGAGCGCGCGCGCTGGGCTCGCCGCGCTCGGCGCGCTGCTGCTCGCGGCCAGCGGCTGTCTGCGCTCGGGCGGAACGCCGATGGGAATCCCGCTGCGCGAGGTCACC
>DASPGF010000241.1:0-2233 GCA_035620755.1 Myxococcota bacterium | reverse complement strand
CCTTCTTGAGCGTTTCGATCACGGCGTCGGGCTTGAACGGCTTGACGATGAAATCCTTCGCGCCCGCCTGCATCGCCTCGGTGACGAGCGTCTCCTGACCGAGCGCGCTGCACATCACCACGCGCGCGCCCGGGTCGAGCGCCATGATCCCGCGCACCGCGTCGATACCGGATTTGCGCGGCATCACGATGTCCATCGTCACGATGTCGGGCTGCAAGCGCTTGAATTCATCCACGGCCTCGACTCCGTCCGACGCCTCGCCGCAGACCTCGAAGCCTTCGGACTCGACGATCTCGCGGATCATCTGACGCATGAACGACGCGTCGTCGGCAACCAGCACTCTCGCCATTGCTATCCCCCTTTATTGCCCTAATCCCTGCGCCCCAACGAGCTCTCGATCGCACTCCTCGCCTGGCTCAGCAGGCGCCTCGGGTCCAGCACGCTCGCGACGCGCCCGTCGATCGAGCGAAGCTCGGCGACGGGCTTTGCGCCCGGCCGCGACGGCGCGGCGCCGTCGACCAGCCCGAGCACGCGGTCGATCGGAACGCCGAGCCGCGCGCTCTCGCCGTCGGGGCCCGCGATCACGAGAATGTTGCGCGGCTCGCCGAGCGCGGCGTCGTCGAGCTCGAGCAGCGAGCTGCAGCTCACGACCGGCAGCGCGTCGCCGTGGTAGTTGATCACGCCGCCGATGCGCGTCGGCAGCGTCGGAATGCAGGCGGTCTGCGCGAGCTCGGCGACCTCGAGCACGCTCGCGATCGGGAGCGCGTAGAGCGCGCCCGCGACCTCGAACGTCAGCAGCCGATCCTCCGCGCCTTCGATCGCCGTCATCGCGCGGACTCGCTGCGCCGGCTCGAATCCGTCCGGAAATGCGACAGCACCTCGGCGAGCTCCGCCGAGGACGTCGTCAGCAGATCCGACGACTCGATCACCTGCGCAGTCGAGGCGGACTGCAGCCGCGAGGTCTCGACCACGCGATCGATCGCCGCGCCCTTGCGCTCACCCGCTGCGGAGATCTCGTCGACCGATCGCACCATGCGCTCGACTTCGACCGTGTGCGCGTCGGCGTTGCGGAAGATGCCCTCCGCGCGCACCTGGGCGTCGCGCACGGCATTGCGAATGCTCTCGAGCGACGCGGCGATCATGTCCACGTCCTCGCGGCCCTCGCTGATCACGCTGCTCGAGAGCCGCATCTCATCCGCGACCTCGGCGGTGTCGGACTGGATCTCGTGGATCAGCTTCGCGATCTCCTCGGCGCGCCGGCCCGCGCTCACGGCGAGCTTGCGGATCTCGTCGGCGACCACCGCGAAGCCGCGCCCGGCCTCGCCCGCGCGCGCGGCCTCGATCGAGGCGTTCAGCGAGAGCAGGTTGGTGCTGCTCGCGACGCTCGTGATCACCTCGGTGATCTGGTGCACGTGCTGCGTCTTGGCCTCGAGGTCGAAGACCTGCTTGACGGCGCGCTCGATGCGCTCGAACACCGTGCGCATCTTCTCGACCGCGAGCCGGGTCACGTCCGCGCTCGAGTTCGCCTTCTGGTTCGCCTCGGCCGCGAACCCGAACGCTTCGCGCGCGTCGTCCGCGTTGCTCGCGATCGTCGCGGCGACTTCGTGGATCAGCCGGTTGGCGTCGTGGAGCAGCCGCTGCTGCTCCTTCATGCTCTCCACGAGATCCGAAACCGTCGCGCCGATCTCGTCGCCGTGCCCGCCGACCACGCGCGCCGAACGCGACACGTCCGACGCCGCGCGCGAGACGCGCTCGGCGGTCGCCTGCGCCTGGATCACGAGCTCGCGCAGCCCACTCGCCATCGCGCGAATGCTGTCGTTGAGCTGGTGGGTCTCGTCGGGGAACATCGGCTCGTCCGCGCGAACCGCGTCGACCGTGAGGTCGCCCTCGCGGATGCGGTCGGCGGTGCGCTGCAGGTGGCGGAACTGCCGGCCGAACTCGCGCGTGAGCAGGAAGCCGATCGAGGCGCCCACGCCGAGCGCCACGAACGGCGCGATCCACGGAGCGACGCGCAGCCCCGTGGCCGCGAGCAGGCTCGGAAAGGCGGCCACCGCCGCGCTCACGACGATCGACCCGATCACAAACTTGTGCGTAAGTGCGACTCGCACGCCCCCGTATCGGTGGATGGAGTCGGCTTCTTGATGCGCGCGCCGGGCTGCGGAGGGCCCGACGAGCGAGTGGCCTGCGGAGCCCTCGGGCCGCCTCCGGGCCGCAGCCGCGCTCAGAAGTGGCG
>DASPGF010000240.1:0-4674 GCA_035620755.1 Myxococcota bacterium | reverse complement strand
GAGCCAGATCGCGATCGCGCGCGAGGCCGCGCTCGCCACGGTCCGGCGCGACCCGCGACTGCGCGCGCAGCCGGCGCTTGCACGAGCCGTCCAGGCGCGTTGGGGGGAGCGGCTGTCCCGGGTCGGCGTCGGCTGAGTGGTCGACGTCGGCTGAGACGCTGCGCACGCGGGTCCGAGCGGCGCTCGCCCGAGCATTGGGGCGCTACGCGCGAAAAAATTCGTCATGACATGGCCTCGTGTTTGATAGGATGGGCGAGGCTGATTCAAGCAGCTGCGATCTCGCTATCTCTCGATTGTTTTTTCTCTGAGAGGGCGCTGCGGTGATTCTTCGCGTGATTCGTCGTGCGATTCGGCTCGAGATCCGGCGCGAGAGGCCTCGCGAGGGCGCTTTTCGAGTGTCGGCTCGCAGCCGATCGCAGTCGGCGGCGGTCGCGCGGCGGGAGCATCGCGCGCGCGCGTGCGCCGGTGCCGGGTTCACGCTGCTCTGCGCGCTCGCGCCGGCTGTCGCTGCGGCCGAGCCCGATCCGCTCGCGGTCGCGTTCGGCACCATGCCCGCGCTCTCGAACGTGTAGATGTCGCCGGACGGGTCGAAGGTCTCGATCGTTCAGATGCATCCCGACGACTTCCCGATCCTGATGATCCTCGATCTCGAGCACGGCAGCGGAAACCTCGCGCTCGCGAGCACGCCGGATGGCTTCGACCTCCAGTGGTGTGATTGGGCCAACGACGAGCGCCTGCTCTGCGGTTTCGAGGCGATCACGGGAGGCTGGACGCTATATGGCGTATCGCGCCTGGTCGCGGTGAACGCGGATGGCTCGGACATGCGCGTCCTTCTGCAACACAAGGAGTCGAGGCGGTGGCAACAGTTCCAGGATCATGTCATCGATTGGCTTGTCGAGGATCCCCGGCGCGTTCTCGTTCCGGAGCCGGTCGAGCGCGGCGTCGCGCTCAAGCCCCTCGACGTCTACTCGGGACAGACCGAGAGCGCGATCGAGAGGCTGCTCGGCAGCAACTGGTGGATGACGGATGGTCGCGGAACCGCGCGCCTGAATTACTACGTCGGGGAATACGACGAGCGCTGGCGCTACCGCGTCGCGGGCGAAAGCAAGTGGCGAGAGCTCCACGAGTGGAAACGAACGGACGTGCAACACGTCTACCGGCCCGTCGGCTTCGGCGAAGATCCGAACGAGCTGTTCGTCTTGAAGCCGCACGATGGGCGCGTGGCTCTCTGGTCCGTGGATTTGACGGGAGCGAGGGAGGACGCGCTCGTCTTCTCGCACCCGCAGGTCGATCTCGAGGATGTGACAGGCATTGGAAAGTACGGACGACTTGCCGCGGTTGCCTACGAGACGGATCGCCCCCATCTGCACTTCTTCGATCGCACGACTGCCGACGTGAGCAAGAGGCTCGCGGACCACTTCGACGACAAGGTCATCGAAGTGGTCGACGAGAGCTGGGACCGGCGCTACTACATCGCGAAGGTCGGCAGCGACCGTGATGCCGGTGCCTACTACCGATTTGATGTCGCGCAGAATCAGCTGCTGAAGATCTCGCCGGCCTACCCGCAGCTCGAGTCGCGAGCGCTCGCCCCCGTCAAGACGATCCGCTATCCGGCGCGCGACGGAGCGCAGATTCCGGGCTACCTGACGCTTCCGGTCGGAGCTGCCACGCCACTCCCCACGGTGATCCTGCCGCATGGGGGCCCGCAAGCCCGCGACTACTGGGGATTCGACTGGCTCGCGCAGTTCATCGCGGCGAAGGGCTACGCGGTCCTGCAGAGCAACTATCGGGGATCATCTGGATACGGAGAAGGATGGGTCGGGGAGGGCGGGTTTCGCGCGTGGCGCACCGCGATTGCGGATCTGACCGATGGCGCGGCGCACCTCGTGCAGCAGGGCATCGCCGATCCTGCCCGAATTTGCGTGGTGGGCTGGAGCTATGGCGGCTACGCGGCGCTGCTCAGCGGCGCAGAAGAGCCCGAGCGCTATCGATGCATCGTGAGCATCGCGGGAGTCACCGATCTGCAGATGATGCTCAACGACGCGCGGTACTTCAGCAACAAGAAGGAGGTTGCCGAGTTCATCAGCCGCGATTCGGATGTCGTCGATCGCGGCTCGCCCGTGAATCGAGCGCCCGATATTCGAGCCCCGGTGCTGCTGTTTCACGGCGACCGGGACATCAACGTGCCGGTCGACCACAGCCAAGCGATGGCCAAGGCTCTAAAGCGCAAGAAGAAGAACGTGGAGCTCGTCGAATATGAGGGCGTCGAGCACGGGCTCGCGCGCAATCGCTACCGCATCGACATGCTCGACCGGATCGGCGCGTTCCTCGACGCGCACATCGGAAAGCCGGCCGCGAAGAACTGATCGGCCGGTCGCGCGAAACCGAAGGCGGTCGTCCGTTGCGCAATTGCCGCGCCGCGCTTGCGCTTGCTCGGCGCCCGCGGGCGCGTGACAATGGTGCGCGGGCCCCCGGCGCGGCGTCGGCCTCTCTGACCAGCGTGGCTCGAGGTAGCCGATGCGTCGATGCGCGGATGCGCAGATGAGCGACGGGGCGAGGAGGTGGGCATGAAGGCAGAGGAGTGCGTGCTGTTCAGCGGTGCCGCGAACGGTGCGGAGGCCGCGTTCGGCGCGGCCGCCGAGGCGCGCGGCATCGACGAGGTCAACTTCAGCTTCGAGGGTCACAACGACGCGCGCCGCCGCGGCATCCGCGTGCTGACCCACGAGGAGCTGCGCCACGGTGACGTGAGCCTCGCCTACGTGAGCAACCTGATGCACCGCCGCTACCGCGACACACCGCTGTTCAAGAAGGTGCTGCAGAGCATCTGGCATCAGGTGAACAGCGGCCAGGAGATCTACGTGGTCGGCAAGATCCTCGACGACGACACCGTCAAAGGGGGAACGGGCTGGGGCGCGGAGTTCGCGAAGCTGTGCAACAAGCCGCTCTACGTGTTCGACCAGAGCCGCAGCGGCTGGTTCCACTGGATGGGCAGCGGTTGGGAGCCCGATCCCGCGCCCGTCATCACCCATCCGCACTTCACGGGCACGGGCACGCGCTTCCTCGAAGCGAATGGGCGCGACGCGATCGAGGCGCTGTTCGACCGCTCGTTCCGATAAGCAGCACCGCGCCCGGACGCCGCTCGCTGCACAGATCGGCACCGTCAACCGCATGGCGCTGCGCGCGCCGCCGCTATCGATGCGCGCCGCGCGTGCGACCGCGATCGGCGCGCATCTTGCGATCGGCTAGAACAGGCGCCGCTCGACGTACTGATCGACCGTGATGTCGAGCTTCGCGGCCTCCCGCAGGAAGTAGGCGCGCGCATCCGCGTCGAGCACCTCGGGCGGAAACACGCCGCGCTGCGCGACGCGCCCGTTGACGAGCATCCTCGCGAACAGCGCTGCGCTCTGCCCCGTGAAGTAGGCCTCGTGGCTCACGCGCGCCTTCGCGAACGAGGCGCGCAGGCCGGGCACGTTCACGTAGCTGTCGATGCGCACGCGCTCGCCGTTCTTCACGCCGTCGACGCGCACCAGGAACACGCCCTCCTCGAGCTCGAGCCCCGCGTCGATCACCTCCTGGATCTCGCGCTCGTACTTCGGCGCGGGCGGCGTGAGCTTCGAAATCAGCCGCATCGGAACCACGCGCACGCCGTCGACCTCGACGGGCTCGGCCGAGAGCAGCCCCATCTCCCAGAAGCGCTTGGCGAGATCGCAGCCGGGCCCGCCGTAGCGGAAGTAGACGTTCTTCGCGCCCTTCAGGTACTGGTCCGCGAGCAGGCCCATGGTCGCGGTCTCCTCGTGGTGGTGATCGCACATCAGGCGCTTGCCGAGCCCGCGGAACTCGACCCACTCGGGCCGGTTGAACGGCGGCACGAGCTTGAACGCGCCGTTCTCGTAGACGACGGGCGGGTCGGCCATGTCCTGGAACGCGGTCTCGGGCGACCACCAGAACGGGATGAAGCGCGTGGTCCAGATTCCGTCGTAGACGTCGATCTCGATGGTCTCGACGCGGTCGAGCAGCTCGCAGGCTTCGCGCACCACGACGTTCGCGACGCCCGGCGCGGAGCCGCAGTTGATCAGCGCCGTCAGGCCCGCGCGCTCGAACTCCGCGTTGCGAGCGAGCTGGATGCGCACGCCGTTCACCCAATCGTCGTTCTCGTCCGCGCACGACGCCATGTCGAGATAGCTCGCGCCGACTTCGAGCGCGGCGTCCATCACACGCATGTTGAAGGTCGGCGGCAGGCCGTTGACGATCAGCTCGCATCCCTTCGCGGCCGCGGCGATGCTCGACACCTCGCGCGCATCGACCCAGACGGCCTTCACCTTCGACAGCGACTTCTCGAGCTCCTGCGCGGCGCGCGTGTCGCGGTCCGCGCAGACGATCTCCTCGACGCCCGGCTCCTGCTGCATCCGCTTCGCGATGGTGCTTCCCTGGGCGCCCGCTCCCATGATCATGTTCTTGCGCATGGCTCGCTCCTCGAGCTGGATGATGAACCGCTCGTCGTCCAGTGCGAGAATACAGTGAGGGCGCTGTGCTGTCCGCCGGGGCGCCACGCGCGGGCGGCGCGCGAGACGCGCGGCTGCGGGGCCGCGACGCGCAGCCTCGCGCGGCGCGCGCGCCCTCGTTGGATGGGTCCGCGCACTCGCGCTTCAGTTTCGATCGGTGCGCGCCGATCTC
>DASPGF010000239.1:0-2316 GCA_035620755.1 Myxococcota bacterium | reverse complement strand
CAGCCACGGGCGCGGCACGGGAGCGCTGCGAAAGGCGGTCCATGAGTACCTGCGCGACTGCCCCTACGTGTCGCATTTCTGCCACGCCGCGCAGCAGGATGGTGGGGACGGCTTGACGCTCGCCTACTTCCGCTGAGCGCTCGGCCACTGCGCGGCGCACCGGTCCGCAGCGTCAGCCGATCGGAGCGCTTCGCTCCGCCGTGTCGGCCGATCCGGGCGCATCGCCGCCACTCACGCGGCACCGCTTGCAGCGGGACCGAGATCTTCTTCCACCTCGCGGGCCGCGCGCTGACCCGATCGAAGCGCGGCGTTCCAGCCGGGCCCCATCAGATAATCGCCCGCGAAGTAGAGCCGCCGGCCGCGCTCGCGCAGGTCGAGCTGGATGCGCCGGAACGCCGCGATCTCGCGATAGCGACCCACGTCGAAGCGCGGCACCGCGCGCCGCTCGCGCAGCACCTCGGCGAACAGCGCCGCGCCGTGGATGCGCGGCACCACGCGCGCGAGCGCGTCGGTGAGCTCCTTGCGCACCGTGTCGTCCGGCGCGTCGAAGTACGCCTCGCTCCAGCGCGCGGTCGCTCGCAGCAGCGCGAGCCCGCGGCCCGGCGGAACGCGTCCACCCTCGATGCCCGGCTCGAACAGCGCGGTCTCGAGCGGCCCGCCCGCCGCGTGGGGGAACTGGATCTGCTGCGGATGCGCGTGGAACGGCCGGCGCAGCGCGATCGCGAGCGAGAGCTCGGGCGCGTAGCGAACCCGCGCAAGCGCGTCGCGCTCGGCGAGCGAGCCCGCTCCCTCCGCGAGGCGCGCGGCCTCGGGTGCGGGGACCGCGAGCACGAGCGCATCCGCCCCCGCGCAACGCTCGCGCTCGCCATCGCTGAACGCGAAGCGGGCGCCGCCACTCCGCGGACTCTCGACCCGTGCGAGTCGCGCGCCGTAATAGGACGGGACGGCCGCAGCCGCGCGATCGATGAATTCCTGCGAAGACGAGCGCAACACGCCGAGCCGCTCGCCCGCGCGGTCTCGGTGCTGGTGGAGGAACAGCACGCGGCTCGCCTCGTGCGCGCCCGCGAGCGACGCGCGCGCGACGAGCGGCCCCATCCAGCGTTCGACGATCGCACCGCCAAAATACAGCGCGCCGAAATCCGCGAGGCTCCGATCGTCGAGGCTCGCCGCGCGCTCGGGCCACTCGGGGTCGATGCGCTCGCCGAAGCGCGCAACCAGGCGCGGCAGCCGCCTCAGGCGCAGCGCCTCGAAGAACGGGACGCCGGGAATCCGCGCCACGCCCAGCGGGCTGCGCGCGTCGACGCTACACAGGCGATCGCCATGCGCGATCGCATGCACGACGGGCCGCGGCGGCAGCAGCTCGGGGAGATCGAGCTCGACGAGCCAACGCAGCAGCGCCCGGTCGCCGGAGCTCACGACCGCACCGAGGCGCTCGATCGTGAAGCCGTCGCGGACGACCGGCCGCGCGCGCCCCCCGGGCCGCCGCTCGCAGTCGAACAGCGCAACCCGATAGCCGCGCCGCGCGAGCCGCCAGGCCGCGCCGAGCCCGGCGACTCCGGCGCCCACGACCGCGACCGACTGGACCGACATGCGTCGCAAACCCCTCGCGGCAGACGGCGCCGCGTCGAGACACTAGCAGGGCCGCCGTTTTGCTCGGTTGGACCGGCCGCGCGGCCCGCGCGGGCAGCGCCTCGCGGCTCTCGAGGACGCTGCGCAGAACGCGCGACGGATCCCATCTACACAAAATGTGTCACTTGCACGTCCCGAGTTGCGCATGAGCTACGCGCTGCAGCTGGGGCGTGTGTCAAACGACACAGTATTTCAAGGAGTTAACTGACCGACCCGATGGAGCCCGCCATGGCACGCGATTTGCTCTTACTGGGGGCGTAAGCAACCGGATGTCCTAGCGCCCGGACCGGCAACCCCTCCCGCCTCACTTTGTGAGGCGTGCCGGCCCGGGCGTTTCCGTTTCGATCACCCGCGCCGACGCGCGCTGGGCGACGTCCGGGCCGAGCGCGGTGTGCTCGCGGAGCACGCGGCGAGCGATCCCGGCCAGATAGACCGACCCCGACGCGCATAGCAGATCGCGCGAGCCGAGCCCTGCGCACGCCGCGCGCAGCGCGCGCTCGGGATCGGGCTCCTCGCGCGGCCTCACGCGCGGCGCGGCGGCGCGGATCGCCGTCGCGAGCGCGGACGTCTCGAGCGAGCGGATCGGCTCCGCGCGCGTGAGCGTGATCTCGTCCGCCTCGGGCGCGAGCGCGCGCGCGATCGCCGCCACGTCCTTCCCCGCCGAGACCGAGAGCACCAGGTGGGAGC
>DASPGF010000238.1:0-3773 GCA_035620755.1 Myxococcota bacterium | reverse complement strand
CGCCGAGTGTATGAGTTCGACGCGAAGGGGGGAACGTGAAGCGATCCGCTGCCGCCTGGGACATCCACTTCGAGGCGGGCGGCTCGCTCGCGCCGCCGCTTCCGACCGCCCACGGGGTCACGCGCGCGGAGCTGCGCGCGGAGCTGCAGCGCTACCGCGGCGTGCTCGAGCAGCTGCAGGGGCCGCACGCGCCGTCGGGCTTCGTGCGCGCGCTCGGGCGCGCGGCGCTGCTGCGCGCAGTTTCCGCGGCGGCTGCGCGCTGGCGCCGGCGCAAGCCGCAGGATCTGATCCACATCGGCATCGGCGGCTCGTCGCTCGGCGCCGAGGCGCTGCTGCGCGCGCTCGCGCATCCGCGCCACGCACTGCTCGGCGCGCGCGAACGCAACGGCCCGCGCGTGCACTTCGTCGACAACGTCGACCCCGAGACGCTCGGCGCGCTGCTCGAGGTCGTCGACCTGCGGCACGCGCTCGTGCACGTGGTCTCGAAATCGGGCGGCACGGTCGAGACCTCGGCGGGGTTTCAGATCGTGCGCGACGCGCTCGCGCGCGCCGCGAAGAGCCGGCGCTGGGCGGAGCGCTGCGTGTTCACGACGGGCCGCGGCGCGCTGCGCGAGCTCGCTGCGCGAGAGCGTGTCGAGGTGCTCGAGTTTCCCGAGGATGTCGGCGGCCGCTTCTCGGTGCTCACCGCGTCGGGTCTATTCACGCCGGCCGTCGCGGGAATCGATGTCACTGCGGTGGTGCAGGGCGCGCGGCGCTACCTCGCGCGCGTCGCGCGCGCGGAGCTCGCGGATAACTCCGCTGCCGTGTCGGCGGCGATCGCGTACGCGCTCGCGCACCGGCACAAGAAGGGCGTGCACGTGCTCATGCCATACGCCGACGCGCTCGAGCCGTTCGCGCGCTGGTATGTTCAGCTCGTCGCCGAGAGCCTCGGCAAGCGCACGCGGCGCGGTGCGCGCGAGCGCGGCGTGGGCCCGACGCCGCTTGCGGCGCGCGGCACGACCGATCAGCACTCGCAGCTGCAGCTCTTCGTCGATGGGCCGCCCGACAAGTGGGTGACGTTCGTCGCCGTCGAGCGCTTCCGGCGCGCGCAGCCGATCGCGGGCGGCGACCCCGCGCCGTATCTCGCGGGCGTCGAGCTGGGCGCACTGCTGCGCGCGGAGCAGCGCGGCACGGCGGTTGCGCTCGCCGCTGCGCGCCGACCGACCGCGCAGTGGCTGCTGCCCGCAATCCACCCGCAGAGCATCGGGCAGCTGTTCTTCGCGCACGCGCTGCAGACCGCCTACCAGGGCGCGCTCTACGGCATCGACGCCTACGACCAGCCCGGTGTCGAGGCCGGCAAGGTCGCCGCATTCGCACTGATCGGGCGAGAGGGCTACGACGCGAAGCGCGCCGAGATCGAAGCCAGAACCCCGCCGAGCTGGCGCGTCTGACCCGACTGCGCCAGCGGACCAGTGGGGCCCGGCTCACCCGACTGCGCGTGCGGGCCAGTGGGATCCGGCTCGTGAAGCTCCGTCACACCGGCCCGGGTCTGCCCGCGCGACTAACGAAACTCCGTCGGGTCGACGCCCGTGCGACGGATCACGTCGTAGAAATCCTTGCGATCCTTCTTCGCGAGGCGCGCAGCGCGGCTGATGTTGCCGCCGCAGCGGCGCAGCAGGCCGACCACGTAGCGCGTCTCGAACGCGCGCTTGGCCTCCTTGAACGAGGGAATCTCGTCGAAGTCGCTCGCGAGCAGCAGCGCCTCCGCGCTGATCGCGCCGTCGCGCGCGATCTGCACGGCCTGGCGGATGCGCTCGGCGAGCTCGCGCGCGTTGCCGATCCACGGCTCCGTGAGCAGCGCGTTGCGCGCCTCGGAGCTGAAGCCGACCGCCTTGTAGCCGAATTCCTCCGCCGCGAGCCGCAGGAAGTGCGCGGCGAGCGGCAGGATGTCCTCGCGCCGCTCGCTGAGCGGCAGCAGCTCGATGGCGTCATAGGGCACCTCGCCGAACGGCGAGCGCGTGGGCTTGACGAGCGCCGTCGCCATCACGCGCGCGCGCAGCGCGACGGGCGGCAGGTTGCCCTCGGGCTGGAAGCTCCCCCGCGAGATCACCGTCGCGACCTCGCGCCGCACGCCCTCGGGCAGCTCGTCGATGGAATCGAGCAGCACGCTGCCCGCGCCCGCGCGCGAGAGCGCGCCGACGTGCGCCTCGTTCATCACCGCGTGGACGTTGGCCGCGCAGCCGAAGATCTCGCGCGCGAGCAGCGCCGGGTTGATGGCCGCGCACGAGACCACGACGAATGGGTTTGCGGCGCGGCTGCTCCAGGCGTGCACCGCGCGGGCGAGCTGCTCCTTGCCCGCGCCACTCGGGCCCGTCACCAAAAGCGGTAGGTCGGAGCGCGAGGCCGCGAGCGCCTGCTCGATCGCGAGCTGGGTCGCGCGAGACGCGCCCACGATCCGATCGCTGCGGCGCCGGCCCGCGGGCCGATCGGCGCGAGCGTCGCTGCCGATCGATCCATCGCGCTGGGTTCCGATCTCACTCATGCTCGCGCCCCCCTCGGATCACTGGGACTCAGTGTCTTTGCCTACGGTGCTTTCCCAACAATCGCCGCCGCCAGCAGCCTCGATCCGTCCGCGTTGCAATTCGAAATCGACTTTATTCCCGTGATTGTGATCGATGGACTTGCGTGTGGCAACCAGCCCCCCTCCGCGACGCAGTTGACTCGCACTTCCGGCGCATGATACAGGGCAGGGGGGGGACGATGTCCAGCGAGAATCTACAGCCGGGCGCCCCCGGGGCCCGGATCCGGCGCCTGAGCGGGCCGCTGATCGACCAGATCGCCGCGGGGGAGGTCGTCGAGCGGCCGGCCTCGGTCGTGAAGGAGCTGGTCGAGAATGCGCTCGACGCGGAGGCGCGGCGCATCCGGGTCGAGGTGCGCGGCGGTGGCCGGGACCTGATCGCGGTGGCCGACGACGGCTTCGGGATGAGCGCGCAGGACGCGCGCCTGAGCGTCGAGCGGCACGCGACTAGCAAGATCGCAACTGCCGAAGATCTCACGCGAATCGGGACATTTGGCTTTCGCGGCGAGGCGCTCGCGGCGATCTCCTCCGTCTCGAAGCTCCGGCTGCGCAGCCGGCTGCGCGGAGCGGACGACGCGACCGAGATCCGCGTCGAGGCGGGCGTGATCCAAGACCAGCGCGCAGTCGGTGCCGCGCCGGGCACGCGCGTCGAGGTCACCGAGCTGTTCGGCAGCGTGCCCGCGCGGCGCAAGTTCCTGAAGAGTCCGGCCACCGAGTGGGGACACATCGCCGACTGGCTCGCGCGCGCAGCGCTCGCACTGCCCGCGGTGCACTTCGACGTGCAGCGCGACGAGCGGCCCGCGCTCGCGTGGCCCGCGTGCGACGACCCGCTCGACCGGATCGCCGCGGTGATCAGCGATGACGACGCGGCCGCGTTCATGCGCGTCGCGCGGGACGAGGGCGGCGCCTCGCTCGAGGGCTTCGCGTCGCGGCCCGAGCGACACCGCGCGACGACGGCCGGCATCTACCTCTACGTGAACCGCCGTCCCGTGCGCGACCGCGTGCTGCAGCACGCGCTCGTCGAGATCTACCGCGATCTCGTGCCGCGCGGCCGCTATCCCGCGGCGGTGCTATTCCTCGCGCTGCCACACGAGCGCGTCGACGTGAACGTGCACCCCGCGAAGTGGGAGGTGCGCTTCGCGGAGCCGCAGGCGATCCACCAGCTCGTGCGGCATGCGGTGCGCGACGCGATCGCCGCGCGGCGCTGGATTGCGGT
>DASPGF010000237.1:0-2179 GCA_035620755.1 Myxococcota bacterium | reverse complement strand
CATTCTTCACTACGAAACAGGTCGGTGTCGGTACAGGGCTCGGCCTCTCGACGAGCTTCAGCATCGTCGAGCGTCACGGCGGAAGCCTCGTCGCCGAGAGCGAGCCCGGTGTCGGCACGCGCTTCACGGTCTGGCTTCCGGGCGCGGAGAGCGCGGGCGGCGCCGGGTGACCGCCGACCGCGCGTCCGACCGACCCACGCTGCTCATCGTCGATGACGAAGCGCAGATCCTCTCGGCGCTGAAGCGCTCGCTGCGGCGCGAGCGCTACGAGATCATCGCGGTGGAGAGCGCCGCGGAGGCGCTGCAGCTGCTCGGCGAGCGCGCGGTCGACGGCATCCTCACCGACCACAAGATGCCGGGCATGAGTGGGGTGCAGCTGCTCGAGCGCGCCGCGGAGCTCCAGCCGAGCGCGGTCCGCATGCTGATCACGGGCTGGACGCAGGAGATTCCGCCTGAGCGGCTCGCGGAGACCGGCGTGCGCGCGCTCGTCACCAAGCCGTGGGACGACGCCAAGCTGAAGGCGACGCTGCGCGCGCTGCTCGAAGGGGCACCGCGCGCTAGTCGGGCGACAGCCGGCTCAGGTACTCGAGATCGGTCTTCTGACTATTCTTTGCGCCGATGACCAGCACGCGGCAGCGCAGGCTGCGGCCGCGCGTGTAATAGATCCGCCCCTTTCCCGCGAAGCCGAGCTCGTAGATCGAGAGCTGCGGCGGGAGCCCTCCGACCTTGCGGCGGATCGAGGCCAGCTCGGAGTCGTCGGCGAGCCGCTTGATTCCCTCTTCCGCCTTGAGCTTGGTGCTCTCGTCCCCGAGCGCGAGCATGTCCTGGATCACGCGATCGTCGAACTCGACCGTCTTGTAGAGCGTTCGCAGTCGGCGCGCGAGCTGCTCGGTCGCGCGCATGTGGCCGCCGCTGCGGCCCTCGGCGTGCTTCGAAGCGGTCTTGAGGCGCGCCTGTAGCTCGCGAATCTCCTCGTCCTTGCTCGTGAGGTCGCCGCTCGCCTCGTCGAGCAGATCCTCGAGCGCCTGGCGTTCCTGGTCGAGCTCGATCGATCTCTCGGCCGAGCGTCGCAGCTCGGCCTCGCGCTCCGCGAGATCCGCGAGCTTCGCGCTGAGCACCTGCCGCTCGCGCTGGAGCCCTCGGATCTCTTCGGCCTGTGAGCGCTCGGCGGGCTCGAGCTTGCTCAGCCGATCGCGCACCTCCTTGAGCTCGGCGGCGATCGTCTCCGTGCGGCGCACGGTGACCGCGCGCTCGCTGAGCGCGGATTCGAGCAGCCGGCTGTCGCGCGCGGCGACGGCGCGGTTGTAGAAGAACAGGCCCGTGATCAGGATCGCGCTGTAAGAGAAGAGCATCGCGATCGCGAGCGTTCCGCGCGGCGGCACCGAGACATCGAGCGAGTAGCTCGCCGGCAGCAGCCGCACCGCTTCGCGGATGCTCGCGACCGGATCGAAGCTGTCGGGAGCGGGGAGCGAGCGATCTTCGAGGTAGAGCGGCGTGATGCCGTCCGCCGCGTAGACGTGGATGTTGACGCGCACCTCGCCGATCCGGATCCAGCGCGATTGCTCCACGAGCGCGCGGATGCGCTGCTGGATCTGCGTGACGATCGGACCCGCCGCCGGGCTCACGCGCAGCGCGGCCTCGACCTGCTGCGAGAAGTGGCGTTGGAGCATGATCTCGGTCACGTCCAGGCTCACCACGTAGACGGCCGCGAATGCGACGATCGACACGCCGATGATCCGGAACGATCGCAGGCTGCCGAGGTGCGGCTCGGGGCCCGCGGCAGCGGGCGCGGATGCCATACCCGATTGTGCGTGTTCTGTGTCGGCCATTCGCGCCCAGAGCATATACCGCTCGGCTTGCCCCTCCCAAGCGGCGCTCGGAGCGCGCGCGAGCGCCTGTGCGAGTCAGCCGTTGGCGCGGTGCCGAACCGAACCGGACCCCGGCCAGTCGTGGATCACGCAAGCGGGCTAGATTCGCAGCCTGCATGCGGGTGGCAGATCTCGATCGCGACATGCGCGACGTCGTGCCGACGACCGGCGGCCCCGACAGCGCATTCCTATTCGAGCGCATGACCCAGCGCAGCCTCGAGCTGCTGCGGCCGCGCTGCGCGGCGCGGCTGCTCGACGTGGCGAGCGGCTTCGGTCAGGACGCGATCTCACTGAGCGCGCGCGGCGCGTGG
>DASPGF010000236.1:0-4576 GCA_035620755.1 Myxococcota bacterium | reverse complement strand
CGCCCCAGCCGTCTCGGGCGCGGCACGTGGGTTGCGGACGCCGCCCCTCGACGAGCGCGACGACTTCGTCCGTTCGGTGAGTCGACACGACGTCGTGTCCCGCGAACCCCGCGGGCGCGCGATCGCAGCGCCCGATGCACGACGTCTCGCGGATCTCGACGTCGTCGCGGCCCGCGAGCGCCGCGCGCAGGCGCTGCGCGGCCTCGCGTCCTCCCGCCAGCGCGCACGAGAGATCGCGGCACACCGCGATCTCGACGCGCTTGGGCGGCGTGCGGCGGAAGTGCGTGTAGAAGGTCGACACGCTCTCGAGTCGGTGGAGCGGCAGCTCGAGGCGCTTCGCGAGCGCGCGCAGCTCGGACTCGCTCAGCCAGCCGTCGCGCTCCTGCAGCAGCGTGAGCTCGTGGATCAACGCGTGCAATGCACGATCTCCCCGCCCTCCGCGATTCGATCGATCATTCCATCGCCCGCGCGACGACGCCCGCGTGCGGCCATTTCGCGTGGCCCGTCTCGCGCTCCCGCGATTCCATCCGCGCGCTCGCAGCCTAGCCGGCCAAGCCGGGTACGCGCTGCGCGAGCGTGGAGCCGATCTCCGCGGGCGAGCGCGACACGGCGACGCCGGCGGCCTCGAGCGCGGCGATCTTGTCGCTCGCCCGGCCCTTGCCGCCCGCGATGATCGCACCCGCGTGCCCCATGCGCTTGCCGGGCGGCGCGTTCTGGCCCGCGATGAACGCGACGACGGGCTTCTTGACGCAGCCGCGAATGAACTCCGCGGCCTCTTCTTCCGCCGAGCCGCCGATCTCGCCGATCATCGCGATCGCCCGGGTCTCGGGGTCCTCCTCGAACAGCTTCAGCGCATCGACGAAGCTCGTGCCGATGATCGGATCGCCGCCGATCCCGAGGCAGGTCGACTGGCCGATGCCGAGCCGCGTGAGCTGGTCGACCGCCTCGTAGGTGAGCGTTCCCGAGCGCGACACCACGCCGACCGGGCCCGGCCGCGTGATCTCCGCGGGCATGATGCCGATGCGACACTGCCCGGGCGTCACGACTCCCGGGCAGTTCGGGCCGATCAGCCGCAGCGCCGATCCCGCGAGCGCGCGCTTCGCGCGCAGCATGTCGAGCGCGGGAATGCCTTCGGTGATGCACGCCGCGAGCGCGAGCCCCGCGTCCGCGGCTTCGAGCACCGCATCCGCGGCCGCGGGCGGCGGGACGAAGATCACCGAGGCGTTCGCGCCCGTAACGCGCACGGCCTCGCGAACCGTGTCGAACACGGGAATGCCGTCGATCGCCTGCCCGCCCTTGCCGGGCACGACGCCCGCGACGACCTGGGTGCCGTAGTCGATCGAGAGCTTTGCGTGAAGCCGACCCATGCGGCCGAGGCCCTGCACGAGCAGCTTCGTCGAGTGGTCGCAGAGGATCGCCACCGCTATCCCCCCGCGCCGCGCGCGGCCGCCACCGCGACCTCGCCGGCCTCGCGCAGCGTCTCGACGGAGGTGATTCGCAGACCGGAGCCCGCGAGGATCTCGCGCCCCTGCGCGGCGGCGTTGCCCTGCAGCCGCACGACCAGCGGCAGCGCGACGCCGAGCTCGCTCGCGGCGGCGGCGATTCCCCGCGCGATCAGGTCGCAGCGCACGATGCCGCCGAAGATGTTCACGAGGATCGCCTTGACGTTCGGGTCGCGCAGGATCAGCTTGAACGCGTCGCGCACCTTCTCCTGATCGGCGCCTCCGCCGACGTCGAGGAAATTGGCGGGCCGGCCGCCGCAGATCTGGATCACGTCGAGCGTCGCCATCGCGAGTCCGGCCCCGTTGACCATGCAGCCGATGTCGCCATCGAGCCCGACGTAGGCGAGATCGATCTCGCGCGCCTCGCGCTCGCGCGGATCCTCTTCGTCGGGATCGCGCAGCTTGGCGATCTCGGGCTGGCGATACAGCGCGTTGTCGTCGAAGTTGAGCTTCGCGTCGAGCGCGAGCAGCTCGGCATCGTCGGTCAGCACGAGTGGATTGATCTCGACGAGCGAGGCGTCCTTCTCGACGAGCAGGCGCAACAGCGCCTGCAGCAGCCGCTCGAGCTTCTCGATGCGCTCCATGTCGAAGCCGAGGCCGAAGCCGATCTGGCGCACCTGATAGCCGCCGAGCCCGACGGCCGGATCGACCGCCACCGAGAGGATCTGCCCGGGGTCGCGCGCGGCGATCTCCTCGATCTCGACGCCGCCCTCGCGCGAGGCGATGATCGCGATGCGCTCCGCGGACCGATCGAGCGCGAGCGCGAGGTAGAGCTCGGAGGCGATCGGGGTGCAGGCCTCGACGTAGACCTTGCGCACGAGCTTGCCCTCGGGTCCGGTCTGGTGGGAGCGCAGCGTCATGCCGAGGATCTGGCTCGCGATGTGCTTCGCTTCGCTCGCGCTCTTGGCGAGCTTGACGCCGCCCGCCTTGCCGCGACCGCCCGCGTGCACCTGCGCCTTCACGACCACGCCCGCGCCGCGCAGCAGTCCTCGAGCCGCCGCCTCGGCGTCGGCGGGCGTGGTCGCGAGCGCGCCGTCGGGAACCGGCACGCCGTACTCGCGCAGCAGCTGCTTCGCCTGGTACTCGTGGACGTTCACAGCTTGATCTGCTCGACCAGCGCCCTCACGTGCCCGACCGAGGCATCGAACATCTTCTGCTCGTCGGCGTCGAGCTCGACCTCGATGATGCGCTCGACGCCCCCCGCGCCGAGCACGCAGGGCACGCCCACGTACAGGCCGTCGACCCCGTACTCGCCCTCGCACAGGCACGCGCACGCGAGCACGCGCTTCTTGTCGCGCAGGATCGATTCCGCCATCTCGATCGCCGAGACGGCCGGCGATACGAACGCCGAGCCCGTCTTGAGCAGCGCGACGACCTCGCCTCCCGCGGCCTTGGTGCGCTCGACGATCGCGTCGATCTTGTCGGCCGGGAGCAGGCGATCCACGGGAACGCCCGCGACCGTGCAGTAGCGCACCAGGGGCACCATCGTGTCGCCGTGCCCGCCGAGCACGAGCGCGGTCACGTCCTCGACGGAGACGCCGAGCTCCCAGGCGACGAAGCTGCGAAAGCGCGTCGAGTCGAGCACGCCGGCCATTCCGACCACGCGCTGCTTGGGAAAGCCGGAGACCTGCTTGAAGGTGTAAACCATCGCGTCGAGCGGATTCGAGACGACGATCGCGTAGGCGTCGGGCGCGTGCTCGCGCACGCCCTCGGCGACCTGCTTCATGATCTTCAGATTGGTCGCCAGCAGGTCGTCGCGCGACATGCCCGGCTTGCGCGCGAGCCCCGCGGTGATGATCACGAGATTCGCACCCGCGATGTCCTCGTAGCGATTCGTGCCGCGGATGCGCGCGTCCGAGCCGAGCAGCGGCGCGCCCTCGGCGATGTCCAGCGCCTTGCCTTGCGGAAGCCCCTCGACGACGTCGAACAGCACGACGTCTCCGAGCTCGCGATAGGCGATCTGCTCGGCGAGCACACCGCCGATGTTGCCGCCACCGATCAGCGCGATCTTGTTTCGCATGGGGGGATCTCCGTTGGATTCGCTCCGGCTCCGAGCCGCCGGACGCCTAGGGGTTTCGGATGTTCTCGATCAGCGCGTCGCCGAAGCCGCTGCACGACACCAACGTCGCGCCCTGCATCTGGCGCTCGAAATCGTAGGTGACGCGCTTCTGCTGGATGGTGCGCTCGAGCGCGCGCTCGATCCGCTCCGCGGCTTCCGCCCAGCCCATGTACTCGAGCATCATCACGCCCGAGAGGATCAACGAGCCGGGGTTCACCTTGTCCTGACCGGCGTACTTCGGCGCGGTGCCGTGCGTGGCCTCGAACACCGCCGCGCGGTCCCCGATGTTCGCGCCGGGAGCGATGCCGAGCCCGCCGACCTGCGCCGCGCACGCATCGGAAAGGTAGTCGCCGTTCAGGTTCGGCGTCGCGATCACGTCGTACTCTGCCGGCCGCAGCAGCAGCTGCTGGAACATCGCATCCGCGATGCGATCCTGGATCACGATCCGCCCCGCGGGCACCTTTCCCGCGAAATCGCGCCACAGCTCCTCCTCCGTGACGATCCGCTCGCGGAACTCGCGCTTCGCGAGCGCGTAGCCCCAGTCGCGGAACGCGCCCTCCGTGAACTTCATGATGTTGCCCTTGTGGACCAGCGTGACGCTCGCGCGGCCGTGATCGAGCGCGTACTGGATCGCGCGGCGCACGAGCCGCTCGGTCCCCATTACGCTGATCGGCTTGATGCCGATTCCCGAATCGGCGCGGATCGAGCGGCCCATCTCGCGATTGAGGAAGTCGATCACGCGCTTCGCGTCGGGCGTGCCCTGCTCGAACTCGATGCCCGCGTACACGTCCTCCGTATTCTCGCGGAAGATCACCACGTCGAGCTTGCCGGGCTCCGCCATCGGCGACGGCACGCCGGGATACCAGCGCACCGGGCGCACGCACGCGTAGAGATCGAGCTTCTGCCGCAGCGCGACGTTGAGCGAACGGAAGCCGCCACCCACCGGCGTCGTCAGCGGCCCCTTGATCGCCACCAGATGCTTCGAGATGGCGGCGAGCGTCTCGTCAGGCAGCCA
>DASPGF010000235.1:0-2508 GCA_035620755.1 Myxococcota bacterium | reverse complement strand
CGCGAGCCGGCTCGCGCCGCGCAGCCGCACCGCGCCGACCGGCTCGTCGAAGCCCTTGAGCAGCAGCTGCTCGCGCTGCGCGTTCGGGAAATCGTTCGCGACGGCCGCGTAGATCGGGTCGTCGACGAGGATGCCGCCCGGCTCGACGCGCGCGACGAGCCGGGCCGCGCGGTTCACGACGTCGCCGATCGCGCTGTAGTGGCGGATCTGCTCCGCGCCCACGAGCCCGACGCGCGCGAAGCCCGCCGCGATGCCGATGGTGGTCTGGACCGGCAGCCCGACCGCATCGCTGAGCGCGGGCATGCGATTCTGCAGCTCGGTCGCGGCCGCGACGGCCCGCGCGCCGAAGTCGTCGCGTGCGAGCGGCACGTTGAAGAACGCCATCACCTCGTCCCCGACGAACTGCGTCACGAAGCCGTCCCACTTGACGATCACCTCGGTCGCCGTGCGCAGGTAGCGGTCGAGGACCTGGTGCGTGCGCTCGGGCCCCTGCGAGTGGGTGAGGCTCGTGTAGCCCGTGAGATCCGCGAAGAACACCGCGAGCTCGACGACGCGACCGTCTTCGATGTGCGCCCCGCAGCGGTTGCAGAGGTTCGGGTTCTGCGCGCTGCGGCGGATGCCGACGATCCGCAGCGCGGCTCCGAGCGGCCCGGCGAGGCCGACGCCGCACACCGCGCAGCTGCTCGCGAGATTCACTCCCTGCCTCTCGTCGTCCGGTCGCCTCGGCGCCCCATCGCGAACGACCGGTCTCGAATCTATCACGACCGCCAGCTCGTGCACCTTCGCCGCGCGGGTCGAAGCGGCTGCTGGTGTCCGACTTTCGGGCAGCGCGATCCGCTGCCGCGATCGCTGCGCCGAGCCGCGCGATCAGCTGCTGCGATCGCTGCGCTTCGCGCCGCGCAGCGGCCGCCACAGCTCGCCGGCCGTGAAGCACTGCCAGCCCCAGCGCAGCCAGCGCAGCAGCGCCTGCGCGAGCCACAGCGCCCAGGCGAGCATCGCGATGCGGTAGGCGAGCAGCGGAACGGTGAGCAGCCAGGACTGCTCGGGCGTCGACGCCGCGCGGTCCTGGTACCAGCGCAGCAGGTACGACGACGAGCCGTTGCCCGCGATCTGCATCTCGGGGCTGCCGAGCAGCCCGCGCTGGATCGAGAACAGGAGCGCGAGCAACGCGGCCGCGCTCAGCGCGACGAGCGCGATCTGCAGCAGATCGAACCAGCGCCCGGGCGCTGCCGCGCTGCCGCGCTGGCCGCGCCAGCCGAGCGCGAGCAGCCAGGCCGCGACGACCGCGGCCGCGACGATCGGTACCTGCGTGAGCCCGACGCCGAGCAGCAGCCACTCGTGGAAGCGCAGCGGCGTGAGCGCGAGCCGCGACAGCCCGAGCGCGAGCGCGGCGAGCGCGACGAGGATCGACCAGAACAGCACGACCGGCCCCATGCCCGCGCCGCCGAGCGCGAGGATCCAGCGCCCGACCGACGGCTCGAGCGCGGTCTGTGCGTTCACGCTCGGCGTCCCGAGATCGACCGCGGGCGTTCGGAACAGCAGGCCGTGCTCGAAGCCGCGCGGCTCGAGCCACGCGACCTCGATCGCCTGCGCACCCGGATGGATCGGCAGCGCGAGGCTGCGGCCCTCGAGCCGGATCGGCTGCAGCTCGCCGTCGATCGCGACGCGCTGCAGTGACACGCCCTCGGGCAGCGCAATCTCGTGTCGGCCGCCGCGGCTGCTGCGCAGCTGCAGCGTGAGCGTCGCCGCGGTCGAGCGCGGCCCCGGCTGCAGCGCGAGCACGCTGCTGTCGATCGTGAGCGTCGCGCCCTCGACGCCGGCCGGTCGCGTCACGTCGAGCCGCAGCGATTCGCCCGGCCACGGCCGCCACTCGCGCCAGCGCGCGCCCTGGCTCGCGTCGCGGTGCACCGGCGGAATGCCGCTCGCCTCGACGTGCCAGACCAGGCTCGCGTCGAGCAGCCAGACCTCCGACCACGCGACGTCCTCGGGCGCGCTCAGCGCGAGAGATTCGCTCTGCTCGAGCTGCGAGCTCCAGCGCAGCTCGTGCTCGCCGGGCGCGAGGCTCACGAGCGCGCGGCCGTCGCGCACGCGGATTCCCTCGCTCGCAACCGACTCGCCCGCGAGCAGCGGCACCTCGACGAGCACGGTGGTGTCGGCGGGCGTCGCCCGGCGCACGGTCGTCTCGATCCTCCACTCGAGATCGAGAACCAGCGCGCGCGTCACGAAGAGGAATGGCGGCAGCTCGCCCGGCTCGAGCTTCGCCGAGGCCTCCTCGCGCTCGCGCGTGAGCTGCAGCGCGGATTCCGCGAGCCCGTCCTCGCGCAGCCCGTGCACCTGCCACGCGCGGCTCGTCGCCTCGACGCGCAGCGGCTGCATCGGCAGCGGCAGCTCGACGCTGTCGCGGTCCGGAAGCGGACCGCGCGCGACGACCTGGTGCCGGCCGCGGCTCACGCGCAGCCACAGCACGCCGCTCGCGTCGCGAAGCAGCGCGCTCGCGGGCGCGCCATC
>DASPGF010000234.1:0-2353 GCA_035620755.1 Myxococcota bacterium | reverse complement strand
CGACGCAGCGACGAGCTGCAATGCCTGCCACGCGTAGCTCGAGTCGTCGAGGTCCGCAGCGGACGCGCGGTCGTAGAGCTCGATCGCCGAGGCGGATTCGCCGCGCTCCGCTGCGAGCGCGGCGAGCCCCGCGAGCCCGGCGGCGCGCTTCGGATCGAGCCCGATTGCGCGCTCGAATGACGCGCGCGCGCCGTCCTTGTCGCCCGCCGCGCTCAGCGCCGCGCCGCGAAGCTCGTGGAAGAGCGGCACATCGGCGTTCGCGGCGAGTGCGGCATCGACCTCTCGCAGCGCCTCGCGCGCCTTCCCGTCGGCAATGAGATATTCGACGAGCTTTCGCAACGCGGGGCCGTTGACGGGTCGTCGCAGATCGAGATTTGCGCCTCGGATCGATGCAATGCCCGCCACGGGGCCCTCGCGCGCGAATTGAATCGCCGCGAGCTCCGCGATCAGCGCGCCTCGAGAGGTCGGGATCTCGCCGAGGAGGCGGACTGCACGGTCGAGCCGGGCTTTCTGATTTGCCCTTCCCGCGAAACGGATCACCTGCAGCAGGCTCTCGGTATCGTTCGGATTCTCGCGCCAGAAACGGTCGAGCACCGCGCCGGCTTCGTCGTCGCGCCCGATCGCCTCGAGCAGGCGCAGCAGGCGCTTGAGGGCATCGCGGTCGCTCGGGCTCGCGCGCAACGCCTCCGCATATTCGATCACCGCGCGGTCGAAATCGCCTTGCTGCTCGCACGCCTCCGCGACCAGCGTGCGCGCGACTGCGTTGTCGGGCCAGATGCGCAGGCCCTCCTCGAGCGCCTCGAGCGCCTCGGCGCTCTTGCCGCGCACCAACAGCAGGCGGCCACGCAGCAGGTTCGAGATCAGCGGCTCGTTCTCGAACTTCGGCAGGAACGCCTCGGCCTGCTCCAATTCGCCCGCGCGGATCAGCAGATCGACGTACTCGCCGACGACCATCGGCGGAATCTCACCCATCAGCGCGAGTCCGTTCGCCATTACCTCCGCAGCCTTGCCGAATTCGTCGCGCCGCTCGTAGTAATCCGCCGCGGTGAACCACGCCTGAATTGCGTTGACATCGTCCTCGGTCGCGGCCAGCAGGATCCGCTCGGCCTGCTCGGAATCACCCGTGACCGCGAGGCGGTTCGCGTAGGCCTCGACGAACGCCAGGTTCGTCGGCGCCGCTTCGAAGGCGCGGCGAAGGATCTCGGTTGCGCGCGCGCCCTTATTGGCGTCGATGAAGAATTCGACGCCCGGAAAGACGATCAGCTCGTCGGCCGGAAAATGCTCGAGGCACTCGTTCCAGCGCTGCTCCGCGGCCTCCGGCTCCCCCTTCTCCTTGAAGAAGGTCGCTGTCGCGCCGCAGACGCGCGGCTCCCACTCGTATCCGCCGTCATGGTTCTTCAAGGCGTCGCTGAGGGCTGCGAGCGCCTGCTCGGCCTCTTCGGCGCGGTCGAGGCTCAACAGCGCAAGCAGGCGCGATGTCAGCGCGTCGGGATCGCCCGGCTTCAATTCGAGCAGCCGGTCCACGTCCACGAGAACCTCCTCGTTCATTCTCGATCTCGACAGCGCGGCGACGCGCAGCCGCAGCGCCTCGACGCGGTCGGGTTCGAGCTCGAGCACGCGGTTCACAACCGGGATCGCGTCTTCCGCGCTGCCCCCGGCGAGAATCGCCTCGATCAGCAGCAGGCTGTCCGTGATCTCCCGGCTCGGATCCGCCGCCGATTTTCGAAGCGGCCAGATCGCGAGCGCCGCCTGGCCCGTCCGCAGCAGCGCGAGGCCGTAGAGGTGATTCAGCTCGGGATCGTCCGGCGCGACTTCGAGCCGGGCGCGCAGCGGCTCGATCGTATCCGCGAAGCGCCCGCTCTCCTGGAAGCCGCGGAGCTCCTCGAGAGTCGGCTCGGGGCTGCACGCCGCGACCGCACCCAGGAGCGCGAGGCCAGTCGCGAGCCAGCGCCGTGGCGCGGCTCGATCGAGTATCGGGTTCAATCCGGATCCTCCTGAATTCGCACGCCCCGCTCCGCCGGGAGCGCCCGATTCGGGGAGCCTCTTCGGGGGCTTACCGCGCGCCTCCCCTCGGGGCGCGGCGTATCAGCCGCTCGTCATTTGCCTTGACACGGCAGACGCATCTCTGCCAGAGTGACCCTCGTGAGGCGTTGCTTCAGCGGCCGATCGTCCGCCAACGGGCGCGATTCGTCAACGGGGGTGAGGGGACGGCTCACAACGAGCATCGCAGAGACAGCTGCCCGACGCAGTTTCGAAGGGCGAGATTGCGACCACGCGGCTGCTCGAGAGACCGGCACCACCAATCGAATTCGATCGCATCGATTCGATCAGATTTGATCAAATAGGGAGCCAC
>DASPGF010000233.1:0-2539 GCA_035620755.1 Myxococcota bacterium | reverse complement strand
TACTACTCGCGCGCGCGCAACCTGCAGGCCGCGGCGCGCGAGATCGAGCGCGCCCACGCGGGACGTCTGCCGCGCGACGCCGTTGCGCTCGAGGCGCTGCCGGGCATCGGGCGCTACACGGCGGGCGCGATCGCGTCGATCGCGTTCGATCGCCCCGAGCCGGTGCTCGACGGCAACGTCAAGCGCGTGCTCGCGCGGCTGCTCGGCATCCGCGACGACGTCGACCGGCGCGACGTCGTGGCGCGGCTCTGGGAGCGAGCGGCCGCGCTCGTTCGCGGGCCGAATCCCGGAGATCTCAACCAGGCACTGATGGAGCTCGGCGCGATGCGGTGCGTTCCGCGCGCGCCCCGCTGCGACACCTGTCCGCTGTCGCATCTGTGCGATGCGCGCGAGAGCGGCGACGCCGCGGCGCTGCCGATTCGCGCGAACAAGGCCGCACCGCGGCGCATCGAGGCAGTCGCTGCGCTCGTGGTGCGCGGCGACAAGGCGCTCGCGGTGCGCCGCCCGTCGCGCGGTCTGCTGGGCGGGCTGTGGGATCTGCCGGGCGACGAGCTCGCAGCGGGCGAGGCGCCGCGCGCGGGCCTGCGTCGCGCGCTGCGCGAGCGCGTCGGGCTCGAGCTCTCGCGCGCGGCCAAGGTCGGCGAGGTCGCGCACGAGTTCACGCACCGCAGGCTCACGCTCCACGTGTTCCGCGCGAGCACGCAGACCTCGCGCATCCGGCTGCGCGACTTCGCGAGCCACAAGTGGCTCGCGCCGCGCGCGTTCGCGTCGCTGCCGCACGCTGCGCTGACCGCCCGCGCGCTCGAGCTGCTCTCGGCCGCGCGAGGGGCTCCCTCGAATTGACAGCGGCACGGCGACGATCGAAGCTCGCCCGGGCAGCTCGGTCACCGACTGACCGGACACCACGAGTCGGGGCCCAGTCGACCGTGCTGGAGTCAGCCAGCGCCAGAGCTGCGGGGAGCGCGCGTGGGACTGCCGATCGCCGATCGCTGGTTCGAGCGCAAGCGCATCGATGACGCGATCACGCTGCTGTGGGAGCCGCACGTCGACCCGCTGCTGCGCTGCAACATCTGGCACGTGCGCGGCCGCGACCGCGATGCGCTGATCGACTCGGGGCTCGGCATCGCGTCGCTGCGCGAGGCCGCGGCCGACCTGTTGCAGAAGGAAGTCGTCGCGATCGCGACGCACATCCACTACGACCACGTCGGCGGCCTCCACGAGTTCGCAAACCGCGTGATGCACCGAATCGAGGCGCCCAAGCTCGCGGACTATCGCGAGAGCTGCGGGCTGCGCGCACAGGACATGGGCGTGATCGCCGAGGGCCTGCGCCGCGCGGGCTACGAAATTCCCGAGCTGATGCTCAGCGCCGCGCCCGAGGGTTTCGATCCCGCGCGCTACCGCGTGACGTCCGCTGCGGTGACGCGCGCGGTGGACGAGGGCGATCTCATCGACCTCGGCGACCGCCACTTCGAAGTGCTGCACCTGCCCGGCCACTCACCGGGGAGCATCGGGCTGTTCGAGGCCGTGACCGGAACGCTGTTCTCGGGCGATGCGCTCTACGACGGCGCGCTGCTCGACGAGCTCCCCGAGAGCGACATCGAGGCGTACGTCGGCACCATGAAGCGGCTGCTCGCGCTGCCGGTGCGAGTCGTGCACGCGGGCCACGATGCGAGCTTCGGCCGCGAGCGGCTGCGCGTGCTCGCGCGCGCCTACCTCGACCGACGCGACTGCTATGCTCCGCGCGCATGAGCAGCAGCTTCGGCCAGCTCTTCCGCATCTCGACGTTCGGCGAGAGTCATGGCGGCGCGGTCGGCGTCGTGGTCGACGGCTGCCCGCCGCGGCTGCCGATCTCCCCCGAAGAGATCCAGCGCGACCTCGACCGCCGGCGGCCCGGGCAGAGCCGGATCACCACGTCGCGCCAGGAGGAGGATCGCGCGGAGATCGTCTCGGGGCTGTTCGAGGGGATGACGCTCGGAACGCCGATCGGCATCCTGGTTCGCAACACCGACGCGCGTCCCTCCGCCTACGAGCACATGAAGGACGTGTTCCGGCCCTCACACGCCGACTACACGACCGAGGCGAAATACGGCATTCGCAACTGGCAGGGAGGCGGGCGCGCGAGCGCGCGCGAAACCGTCGGACGCGTCGCCGCGGGCGCGATCGCGCGCAAGCTCATCCGCACGGCGGCGAGCATCGAGGTGCTCGCCTGGGTGCGGCGGGTCCACGAGGTCGAGGCCAAGGTCGACCCCTCCACGGTGAGCCTCGACGCGGTCGAATCCAATCTCGTGCGCTGCCCCGAGCCGTCGGCCGCCGCCGAGATGATCGAGCGCATCGACGCGGCGCGCGCGCGCGGCGACTCGCTCGGCGGTGTCGTCGAGTGCGTGGCGCGCGGCGTGCCGCCGGGCCTCGGCGCGCCCGTGTTCGACAAGCTCGAGGCCGAGCTCGCGCACGCGCTGATGTCGCTGCCGGCCTCGAAGGGCTTCGAGGTCGGCAGTGGATTCGAGGGAACGCGCCTGACCGGCATCGAGCACAACGATCC
>DASPGF010000232.1:0-3440 GCA_035620755.1 Myxococcota bacterium | reverse complement strand
GACGCGCTGACGCCGCTCGCGCCCCTCGCGCGAACGCTCCGCGTCTTCCCCGACAAGACCGCGATGGTCTACGGCGACGAGCGCTGGAGCACCGCGGCCTTCGCGGAGCGCATCGGGCGCCTCGCGGGCGCGCTCGAGCGTGCCGGCGTCGGACCGGGCGACCGCGTCGCCGTGCTCGCGCCGAACGTGCCGGTGGCCCTCGAGGCGCACTTCGCGGTCCCGGAGCTTCGCGCGGTGCTCGTCGCGATCAACACGCGCCTCGCGCCCGACGAGGTGACCTACATCCTCGAGCACTCGGGCGCGAAGGTCGTGCTCGTCGACCCGGAGCTCGCCCCGCGCGCGGCGGGGGCGGCCGGCCTCGCGTCGCGCCCGCTGCTCGTGAACGTCGAGGACCCGGTCGCGGGGGTTGGCGGCAGGCCGCTGCCCGGCCCGGACTACGCGGAGTTCACGAGCGGCGCGCCGGTGCTGCCGCTCCGCGGCAGCGTCGACGACGAGGAGCGCGCGCTCTCGATCAACTACACCTCCGGCACGACGGGGCGGCCGAAGGGCGTCGTGTACACGCACCGCGGCGCGGCGCTGAACGCGCTCGCCGAGATCATCGTTCACAAGCTCGAGCGCGACTCCACGTTCCTCTGGACGCTGCCGCTGTTCCACTGCAATGGCTGGTGCTTTCCGTGGGCGGTCACGGCGGTGGGCGGCACCCACGTGCTGCTGCGCGCGATCGACCCCGCGCGCATGATCGAGCTGATCCGCAGCGAGCGCGTCACGCACTTCAACGGCGCGCCCACCGTGCTGCTGATGCTCGCGGAGGCGCCCGAAGCGCAGGGCATCCGCTTCGACCCTCCGATCCGCGTTGCGACCGGGGGCTCGCCACCTTCGCCGACGCTGCTCGGCCGGCTCGAGGCGCTCGGCGTGCGCGTGATCCATCTCTACGGCCTCACCGAGACCTACGGGCCGCACGTGTTCTGCGAGCTGCAGCCCGAGTGGGAGCGGCTCGACCTCGCGCCGCGCGCGAAGCTGATGTCGCGCCAGGGTGTTCCCTATCACACCGTGACGCACCTGCGCGTCGCCGACGAAGAGATGCGAGACGTGCCAGCGGACGGCAAGACGATGGGCGAGGTGCTGATGCGCGGCAACAACGTGATGAAGGGCTACTTCGAGGACGCCGAGGCCACCGCGGAGGCGTTCGCGGGCGGCTGGTTCCACTCGGGCGACCTCGGCGTGATGCACCCGGACGGCTACATCGAGCTGCGCGACCGCAAGAAGGACATCATCATCAGCGGCGGCGAGAACATCTCGACCATCGAGGTGGAGCACACGCTCGTGCAGCACCCCGCGGTGCTCGAGTGCGCGGTGATCGCGTCGCCCCACCCCAAGTGGGGAGAGGTTCCGAAGGCATTCGTCGCGCTGCGCTCGGGGGCGCAGGTGGGCGAGCAGGAGCTGATCGACTTCTGCCGCGAGCGCCTCGCGCACTTCAAGTGCCCGAAGCTCGTCGAGTTTGCGGAGCTGCCGAAGACGTCGACCGGCAAGATCCAGAAGTTCGTGCTGCGCAGCCGCGAGTTCGGCGGCTCCGAGAAGCGTATCGGCTGAAAGCTGCCCGGCAATCCCAGTGGGCAGGGGGGCGGCTCCCGCTCCCCTGACGCGGCACTCCGCTATCCGGGCTCGCCGGCGTCGCGCCCCGCGATCGGGAAGTGCTTGGGGAGCAGCGCGGCGAGGAATGCGCTCACGGTTCGCTTCGATTTGTCGAGGCTGTTGGTCTGCGGGCTGACCAGCAGGTCGAGCCACAGGCCCTCCGAAAGCGCGCTGAAGCCCTGGGTGAGCAGCGCGGGGTCGCGGTCGGCGTAGCCGCCTTCCTCGATCAGCGTGGCGAACAGCTGCGTGAGCGCATCGAAGGTGATCTGGTCGATCGCCGTACACACTTCCATGTAGGTTGGGCGCGACTTGGCCTCGCCGTAGAACGCGAACCAGACCGCGATGCGGTTGCGATTGCTCACCGGCGGCTCGAAGTCCGCGAGCAGCACGGCCTCGAGCTTCTCGGCTGCCGTCGGGCCGGCCGCGTCGTGCGCGCGCAGCCAGTGCTCGCGGTACTCGCGCGACATCGCCTTGAGCGTCTCGAGGAACAGCGCCTCCTTGCTCCGGAAGTGGAAGTTCACGATGCCGCGCGACAGGCCCGCGCCCTCCGCGACGCGCGCGAGCGTGGTGTCCGCGAAGCCCCGGCTCGCGATCGAGTTGATGGTCGCGGTGATGAGCTTCTGGCGGCTGCGCGCCTTGCCCTCGGCGCGGCTGAGCGGGGGGGCCTCGAGCTGCGCGTCTGCCATCTTTCCACCTGCTCCCGTTGCCGGTCGAAGCCCCTAGATCAAAGCACAAAATACCCTTTTATATCAAGCAATTGAATTGGTCAGCTGGCTGAATACTCAGCAAAAATTGGTTGACGGGCGGCATTTGCGGAGCGAAGATGCGCGAGCGTGAAGCTGGAGGGTGCGGTCCATGGAGCGAACCCTGAAGCGATCCAACCTCCACTTCGAACGCGCGCTCGCCCGGCTGCCGCTCGGCGTGGCGGCGGATTCCGGCTACTGGGGCGACCAGCACACGCGCTACGTGAAACGCGCGGTCGGCGCGCGCCTGCAGGACATCGACGACAACGAGTACATCGATTACCGGCTCGGCGGCGGCCGGGTGATCCTCGGCTACGCGGATCGGCGCGTCGCGCGCGCCGCGCGCTCGGGAATCGAGCTCGGCGGCGCGCTCTCGCTCGCGACCGAGCTCGAGCTCGCGGTCGCCGAGCGGATCGCGCGAATGGTGCCGTGCGCGCAGCTCGTGCGCTTCGCGAGCTCGAGCGCGGACGCGATCGCGGATGCGCTGCGCGTCGCGCGCGCGCATTCGGGGCGCGACGAGATCGCGATCGTCGACGGCTCACACGCGTGGCTGTTGGGCGACGCGCCGCGCGCTGGGGGCCGGGCGACGGGCTCCGAGGCGAGGCCGTCGCGCGCCGTGACAGCGGGCCGCGGCGCGTTCGACGCGTGGTTCCACTCGATTCCGCGCAACGACGCGAACGCGTTCGAAGAGCTGTTATGCAGCCGGCGCGACCGGATCGGCGCGCTGCTCATCGAGCCGATTCCGCTCAGCCCGGCGCAGCCCGCGCTCGACGCGGACACGCTCGCCTCGCTTCGATCGCTCTGCGATCGCTTCGAGATCCCGTTGATCGTCGACGAGAGCACGACGGGATTCCGCGTCGCGCGCGGCGGCGCCCAGCAAGCGCTCGGCGTGCGCGCAGATCTCTGCACGTTCGGCCCGTCGCTCGCCAACGGCTACCCGATCGCAGCGCTCGCGGGCTCCGAGGCGATCATGCGCCGCTTCGGCAAGCAGGTCGCGCAGGGCATCGGATCGGCCGCGCACCCGCTCTCGCTCGCGGTCGCGGACAAGACGCTGCAGCTGCTCGA
>DASPGF010000231.1:0-3327 GCA_035620755.1 Myxococcota bacterium | reverse complement strand
AACCTCGATCCCCGCGAGCTCTCGCGCCCGCGCTCCGAGATCTTCGCCCGCGTGCGCGAGATCGCCGCCGCGGGGCGCGCTGCGCGCGGCCACGTCCTCAACCTCGGCCACGGCTGCCTGCCGGATACGCCGGTCGAGGGCGTGCGCGCGTTCACCGACGCGGCGCGCGCGCTCGGCGGGGAGCGAAGCCGTGGAGCGTGAGGCGTTCGAGCTCGACCTCGCGCGCATCGAGGCGATCCTGCCGCGCTACGCGATCGATGCGCCGCGCTACACCAGCTACCCGACCGCACCCGTCTGGAGCGAGCGCTTCGGCGTGGAAGAGTTCCGCGGCGAGCTCGCGAGCAGCAGCGCGGCCGCGCGCGCGGGCGAAGGCGACGCACTCTCGCTCTACGTCCACGTGCCGTTCTGCCGCAGCCTGTGTCACTTCTGCGCGTGCAACAAGATCATCACCAGCAAGGACGAGCTGCCCCGGCGCTTTCTCGAGGTGATCGCGATCGAGATCGCGGCCGTGCGCGACGCGACCGGACCGCGCAGCGCGAGCCAGCAGCACTGGGGCGGCGGCACGCCGACCCACCTCGCGCCCGACCAGATCGTGCAGCTGTTCCGCGCGGTGACGGACGCGTTCGCGATGCGCGAGGGAGCCGAGATCTCGATCGAGGTGGATCCGCGCGTCACGAGCGACGACCACGTCGCCGCGCTGCGCGAGTGCGGGTTCAATCGCATCTCGATGGGCGTGCAGGATTTCGATCCGGCCGTGCAGCAGGCGATCCACCGCATCCAGAGCGTCGAGCAGACGCGGCACCTGGTCGAGCTCTCGCGCGCGAGCGGATTCTCCGGAGTGAACTTCGACCTGATCTACGGGCTGCCCTATCAGAGCGAGGCGAGCTTCGCGCGCACGCTCGATCAGGTGCTCGCGATCGGGCCGGACCGCGTCGCGCTCTATTCGTACGCGCACGTGACCTGGCTCGCCAAGCAGCAGCGCGGCTTCGAGCGCAAGGATCTGCCCGGGCCGTCGACCAAGCTGCGCATCCTGATCGGCGCGATCGAGCGCTTCCTCGGGGCGGGCTACCGCTACATCGGCCTCGACCACTTCGCGAAGCCCGACGACGAGCTGTCCCAGGCACTCGATGACCGAACGCTGCGCCGGAACTTCATGGGGCACACCACGCAGGCGGGCGTCGATCTGATCGGCTTCGGGCCGAGCGCGATCAGCGAGCTGCGCGCGAGCTACGCGCAGTCGCAGCGCGCGCTCGACGATTGGCAGGCGGCCGTGCGCGAGCGCGGGCTCGCGACGATGCGCGGCCACCGCCTCACGCGTGACGACAGCGAGCGGCGCTGGGCGATCGGCCGGTTGATGTGCCACGGCGAGCTGCGCGCCGAGGAATTCGAGGCGGAGTTCGGCGAGCGCTTCGCGAGCCGCTTCGCGCGCGAGCTCGACGATCTCGCGCCGCTCGTCGACGATGGCCTCGTGGAGCGCGCGCGCGATGGCAGCCTCGCGCTCACGCCGCTCGGCCGGCTGCTCGTGCGCAACGTCGCGATGGTCTTCGACGCCTACCTCGCGGAGCAGAAGAAGAGCGCGCAGCCGATGTTCAGCAGGAGCGTGTGATGGGCGAGCCCGAGGTCGGCGCGCTGGTCGCCGGGGCCGGGATTGCGGGGCTCGCGGCCGCGCTGTCGCTTCAGCTCGCCGGCGAAGAGGTGCTCGTGATCGACGCGTCCGATCGCCCGGGCGGCGTGATGCGCACCGATCACGTCTCGGGCTACGTGATCGAGCGCGGGCCGAACGCGATGCAGGTGAATGCGCCGATGCTCGAGTTCCTGCGCACGCTCGGCGCCGATGCCGCGCTGCTCGCGGCGCGCCCCGCGAGCCGGCTGCGCTGGATCTACCACGAAGGCCGGCTGTGCCGCGCGCCGAGCTCGCCGCTCTCGCTGCTGCGCAGCCCGCTGCTCGGCGCGCGCGGCAAGCTGCGCGCGTTCGCCGAGCCGCTGATCCCGCGCGCGGACGCGAGCGGCGAGTCGGTCGCGGAGTTCGTCGCGCGCCGGCTCGGTGCATCGGTCGCCGAGCGCCTCGTCGGCCCGTTCCTCACGGGTGTGTATGCGGGCGACGAGCGCGAGCTCGGCGCCGAGGCGGTCTTTCCGGCGCTCGTCGCGATGGAGCGGCGCGCGGGCTCGATCGCGCTCGGCGCGCTCGCGCGCGGCTTTGGAGCGCGGCGCGCGCGCGGCCTGCGCGGCAGCTTCTCCACCACCGAAGGCCTCGGCCCGTTCGCGCGCAGCCTCGCCGAGCGCCTCGTCGAGCCGATCGCGCACGAGAATCGCGTGACTGCGCTCGCGCGCGACGGCCAACACTGGCGCGTTTCGACCGCGGGGCCCGCGGGCGAGAACCAGGTGCGCGCGCGCCGCGTCGTGCTCGCGGTGCCCGCCGACCAGGCCGCGGCGATCCTGCGGGGCGCGAGCGCGCCGCTCGCCGACGAGCTCGCGGCGATCGAGTACGCGCCGATCGTCGGCGTGCCGCTCGGCGTCGATCCGCGCGCGCTGCGCGAGAAGGTCGACGGGTTCGGCTTCCTCGTTCCGCGCGCCGCGCAGATGCGGCTGCTCGGCTGTCTCTACATGAGCCAGCTGTTCGCGTCGCGCGCGCCCGCGGGCCGCGAGCTGCTGCAGTGCCTGCTCGGCGGCGCTCGCTGGCCCGAAGCGATCGACCTTCCCGACGACGCGATCGCGAAGCAGGTCTGCGAAGATCTCGACCGCATCCTCGGTCTGCGCGAGCCGCCGCGCGTGCTCGCGCTCACGCGCTGGCGCCGCGCGATCCCGCAGCCGCGCCGCGACCACGTGGCTCGCATCGCGCGCGTACGCGACCAGCTCGACGCGCTGCCGGGGCTCGCGCTCGCGGGCAGCTATCTCGGCGGAATCGGCGTCGCCGACGCGTTCGCGTCGGGGCTCGAGGCCGCGCGGCGCGTCGGTTAACCGAGCGCGCGCTCGAGCATCGCGGCGACGCCGCGGATCCATTCGGGCCGCGCGTTGACGGCTGGGATCAGCTTGAGCTCGCTGCCGCCGAGCTCGTGCCACTGCTCGGCGGCGCGAATTCCGATCTCCTCGAGCGTCTCGAGGCAGTCCGCCGCAAACGACGGGCAGACGACCGCGAGCCGCTTGACGCCGCGCGCCGCGAGTTCGACGAGCACGCGGTCGGTGAACGGCTGGATCCACGGCGTGCGCCCGAGCCGCGATTGGAACGCGCTCGCGTGTCGCTCGGGCGCGAGCGCGAGCCGCTGCGCGAGACCGCGCGTGGTCGCGCAGCACTGTGCGCGGTAGCAGCTGCGGTTCACTGCGCCGATC
>DASPGF010000230.1:0-9481 GCA_035620755.1 Myxococcota bacterium | reverse complement strand
GTGCTCGTGCTGGTGTTCCTGACCGCGTTCGCCGTCTACTACTTCGCGAACTGGATGTGGCTCGCTGACGTTTGGGAGGTTCGCTGACGGACGCGTCGAAGGTCGATCGCCGGCGTCGGGGACGTTCGCTGACGGACGCGTCGAAGGTCGATCGCCGGCGTCGGGGAAGTTCGCTGGGGAGCGCGCTGGAGGTGGAGGAGATGATGCGGGACCGCTCAGGGCGACTCGAGCCGCTTCGCAGCGGCTTCGCACGTGCGAGCGCGCCCGCATTCGGGCTCGCGCTGCTCGCGTGCTGGGAGATCTTCATCGTCGCGATGCTGCTGGTTCCGAGCGGCGCGAGTGGGCTCGGCTCGTTCGCGGAGGAGTTCCGGATCTGGTGCTTCGGCTACGACCCCGCGACGGGGCATCTGCAGTGGAGCTTCGTCGCGGCGATGCTCGCACCGCAGCTGCTGATCGGCGCGTGCATCGCGCTGCTGTGGCGGGAGCCGCTGCGCGAGCTCGTGCGGCAGCCGAAGGCGGCTGCCGCGCATCTCGGCGCTGCAGCCGCCACCGTGGCGGGCGCGGCGCTCGGCTTCGCCGCCTCCGCGCCGCCAGCCGCGAACGGTGAGCTGCCATTCCCCGCCGAGGCGCTGCGCACCGCGTACGCAGCGCCCGAGCTCGCGCTCACCAACCAGCTCGGCGAGAGCGTGGAGCTCTCGATGTTTCGCGGCGAGGTCGTGGTGCTGACGGCGGTCTACGCATCGTGTCCCCACACCTGTCCGGCGATCCTGAGCCAGGTCAAGGCCGCGATCGCGGAGCTCTCGCCCGCGCAGCGCGCCGACCTGCGAGTGGTCGCGGTCACGCTCGATCCGGAGCGCGACACCCCCGAGCAGCTTCGCGCGCTCGCGGGCCGCCACGGCATCGACGCCCCCATCTATCAGCTCGTCACAGGCGCGCCGTCGGATGTCGAGGGCGTGCTCGACCGCATGCAGATCGCGCGCGAGCGCGACGCCGCCAGCGACGTGATCAGCCACGCGAACCTGTTCCTGCTGATCGACCGCGATGGCCGCCTCGCCTACCGTCTCGGCCTCGGCGAGCGGCAGCAGCGCTGGCTGGTGTCGGCGCTGCGCGTGCTGCTCGGCGAGCAGGCGGCTTCGGGGTGATGCGCGAAGCGACCCCGACCGAGCCCGCGGAAGAGCCGCATGGCGAGCGCTCGCTCGCCGTCGCCGCGCCGGCGCCATGCGAGACACCCAGCGAGGTCGAAGCGGATCCCGCCGCGAGCGAGCCGTTGGCGAACAGCGCCGAGGTGCCGCGCGGAGTGCTGCGCGAGCTCGAGAAGGGATTCCTGCGGCTCGACCGGCTGATCGCGCGCTGCCTGCCCGACTCGCTCAACCCGCTGCTCCACACCGGCGCGATCGCCGTCGCGATGCTGCTCGTCGCGACGGTCTCGGGCGTCGTGCTGCTGATCTGGTACAAGCCCAGCGTGCACCTCGCGTATGCGAGTGTCGAGGCGATGTCGGGCTCGCCGCTCGGCGCGGGCCTGCTTCGCTCGCTGCACCGCTACAGCTCGGATGGCGCGATGCTGTTCGGCGCGATCCACGCGGCGCGCATCCTGCTCGAGCGCCGCTTCGGCGGCGCGCGCTGGCTCGCCTGGGTGACGGGCGCGAGCCTGATCGGCTTGCTCTGGTTCATCGGCTGGACGGGCTACTGGCTGGTCTGGGACCTGCGCGCGCAGGGCATCGCCGTGGGAACCGCGAAGCTGCTCGACGTGCTGCCGATCTTCGCGGAGCCGCTGAGCCGCTCGTTTGCCACCGACGAGGGCGTCAACTCGCTGCTGTTCTTCGTGGTGTTCTTCATCCACATGATCGTCCCGCTCGCGATGGGGATCTTCCTGTGGCTGCACATCGCGCGACTCGCGCGCCCGCGCTTCCTCGCGAATCGGCCGCTCTCGCTCTGGCTCGCGGCGCTGCTGCTGTTGCTCTGCATCGCCTACCCCGCGACGAGCGAGGCGCCCGCGCGCATGACTGCGATTCCCAAGCGCATCGCGATGGACTGGTGGTTCCTGTTTCCGCTGCCGCTGGTGGATCGGCTCGGCGCGGGCGCGCTCTGGGCGCTGTTCGGATTTGGCGGAGCATTGGCGCTCTCGGTTCCGTGGTGGCTCGGTGGAGCGCGCAAGCGCCCTGCTTCGGTCGTCGCATCGCGCTGCAACGAGTGCAACAAGTGCTTCGGCGATTGTCCGTACGACGCGATCCAGATGATTGCGCGCACGGACGGCAACCCCCGCTACCGCACGCAGGCCTCGGTGATCGCCTCCAAGTGCGTCAGCTGCGGCATCTGCGCGGGCTCGTGCGACACGATGGGAATCGGCATCGACTGGTTCTCGAGCATCGAGCAGCGCCGACGCATCGGCGCGTGGCTGAAGAGCGCAACCGCTGCGGGCGAGCGCGTCCACCTCGCGTTCGCGTGCGCGGAGTCCGCGGGTGCCGGGCTCGCGATCGATCCCGAGAGCGGCCGCTGCGACGAGCTTCCGGGCTACCGCGTGCTGCGCGTGCCGTGCGCGGGCTGGGTGCAGCCGCTCGCGATCGAGCGCGCGATCCGACAGGGCGCGCTCGGGGTTCTCGTCGTCAGCTGCCCGCCTTCACAGTGCGCGTATCGGGAGGGCGCCGAGTGGACACGGCTGCGCATCGCGGGCGCGCGCGAGCCCGCGCTGCGCGTCGACAAGCTCGAGGCCGGACAGGTGCAGCTCGCTGCGCTCGACCGCACGCGCGGCAGCGAGCTCGTCCGCGCGGCCGCGCTCCTTCGCGCGGGTGATGCCGCGCTCGCCGAGCGCGCCCGGCCGCGCGCACTGCAGGCGCTCGCGACCGCGGCGTCGCTGCTGGTATTTGCGGCCGTGCTCGGGCTCGCGAGCGACTTCGCGTATACCGCGCCGCGCATCGATGGCTCGCAGCTCGTCGTGAGCCTCAAGCATCCGGGGCTCGCGAGCGAGAACTGCCGCGATCTCACGCCCGAGGAGCTCGCAGCCACCCCCGTTCACATGCGCAAGCCGCGCGTCTGCGAGCGAGAGCGCCTGCCCGTGCGGCTGCGCGTCTCGATCGACGGCGCGTTCGCGCTCGAGCGCAGCGTCGAGCCGTCGGGCATCTGGAAGGACGGCAATAGCGTCGCGCTCGAGCGCATCGCGGTCGCGCCCGGCGAGCGCCGCGTGCGCGTCGAGATCGGCGAGTCCGCGGATCCCGACGAGTGGCACTTCGCAGACGAGCGCGCCGTCGCATTCAGCGAAGAGTCGCGGCGCGTGGTGGTGTTCGATCGCGTGGAGGGGTTCACGTGGCATTGAGGTGCCCGCCGCGCGAGGAGCACCGCGGCTCGAGCGGCGTCCTGCGGCGCCGGCGGGCGGGCGGCGGCGCCGAAGCGAGAATGCCCCGCGGGGGATGAAAGGCCTATCCGAGGCGCCAGCAAGCCGCGCGCGGCACCCCCACGAGAGCCCCGATCGATCTTCCGATCAAGACCGGACAAAATTATCCGATAAATGGATCTAGAGATCTGTTTATCTTTAAGATACGATCCGGGCGTCGGTCTCGATCTCGCCGCGGTTTGCGACGTGCGGGTGGATCGATCGAGGAGGAGAGCAAATGAGGCGGTCTGGCGTTTGGGTCCACCGCGGCTCGCAGCGAGGCGGGTCGCACTGCGCGGCGGCGAGCCGCCGCGCGCTCCGCGGGCTCGGGCTCGCGGCGTCGCTTCTCACACTCCCAGGTGTCGGCTCGGCGGCGACGGCTCCCGAGCTCAGCGAGGAGCAGACGAAGCAGGCCGAGTTCATCTACTTCGATCGCTGCGCGGGCTGTCACGGCACGCTGCGCAAGGGGGCCACGGGGCCGAACATCTCGGACGAGGAGATGCTCAAGAGGCCGCTCAGCGAGCTCGAGTCGATCATCTACGAGGGTACCGATGCGGGCATGCCCGGCTGGGGGCGAACCGGTGAGCTGACCGTCCAGGAAAGCGCGCTGATGGCGAAATTCGTGCAGCTGCCCGCACCCATGCCGCCCGAGATGGGGCTCAAGGAGATGAAGGCGAGCCACAAGCTGATCGTGCCGGTCGCGAGCCGCCCGCGCAAACCGCAGCACGACCGAGACATCGAGAACTACTTCGGCACCATCCTGCGCGACGCCGGCAAGGGCGCGATCATCGACGGCGACGAGAAGAAGCTCGTCTCGGTCGTCGATACCGGGTACGCGGTGCACATCTTCCGCGCCTCGGCGACCGGCCGCTACTTCTACACGATCGGACGCGACGGCAAGGTCACGCTGATCGACCTGTTCGAGAGCGAGCCGAAGGTCGTCGCGGAGGCGCGTGTGTGTCTCGACGCTCGCTCCGTCGACGTCTCGAAGTACAAGGGGCCGAAGGGCGACTTCGTCGACAAGTACGCGGTGGTCGGCTGCTACTGGCCGCCCCAGCTCGTGGTGCTCGACGGGCAGACCCTCGAGCCGATCAAGGTCGTTTCGACCCGCTCGATGACCTACGACACCAACGAGTATCACCCCGAGCCGCGCGTCGCGACGATCGTCGCGTCGCATCACGCGCCCGAGTGGGTGGTCGCGATCAAGGAGACCGGCATGGTCTGGCTGGTCGACTACTCGGATCTCGAGAATCTCACGATGACCCAGATCGGAACCGAGCGGTTCCTGCACGACGGCGGCTTCGACGCGACGGGCCGCTATCTGCTGATCGCGGCGAACATGCGCGACCAGATGGTCGTTGTCGACACCAAGCAGCGGAAGTTCGTGACGAAGTTCGAGACGGGCACGAAGCCGCATCCCGGGCGCGGCGCGAACTGGATCGACCCGGAGTACGGGCCCGTGAGCGCGACGACGCACCTGGGTGAGGGCTTGATCGTCGTCTACGGATCGGATCCCGAGGGACACCCGGAGCACGCTTGGCAAGTGGTGCGCGAGGAGGAGACGGGCGGTCCGGGGCTCTTCTTGAAGACGCATCCGAAGAGCGGCCACGTCTGGACCGACGCGACGCTCGCCAAGGAGGAGGGTGCGAATCAGCAGATCTGCGTGTTCGACAAGGCCGACTTCTCCGAGGCCGCGCATTGCTGGAAGGCCGCTGACCACGGAAAGATCGTTCACTTCGAGTACAACAAGGCTGGCGACGAGGTGTGGGCTTCCGTCTGGGATCGGCAAGGCGAATTGATCATCTACGACGACAAGACGCTCAAGGAGAAGGCGCGGATCAAGGGGGATTGGCTCGTGACACCTACGGGCAAGTGGAACGTCTACAACACGGTGCATGACGTCTACTGATCGCGCCGGATCGGGAGCGCGCGCGGGCACGGTGCCGGGCGCGGTCTCCGCTCCGTCGATCGATTCACACTTGGAGTGAGGATTACGATGGCTTCCGAGAGCGCACCCGAGAGTCGACGATCTCAGCTTCTGCTCTTTCTCATCGCGATCGGCCTCGCGCTGCTCGCGATGGCTTTCCTGACGCTTCGCTCTGCCGGTGCGGGCGATACCCACGAATTCGTGGGCCACAACAAGTGCAAGAGCTGCCACGCGAAGGCGGCGATCGGCGATCAGTACGGGCTGTGGCTCGAATCGCGACACGCCAAGGCGATGACGTCACTCGCGACCGAGAAGGCCAAGCAGTGGGCGTCCGAGGCCGGAGTCGCGGATCCGCAGACCGACGCGCGCTGCGTCGAGTGCCACACGACCGCACACGGCGTTCCGGACGCGATGCTCGCGAAGAAATTCGATCGAAAGGCGGGCGTGCAATGCGAAGCCTGCCACGGCGCGGGCAAGGACTATCGCAAGAAGAAGATCATGATCGACCGCGACAAGGCCATCGCAAAGGGATTGGTGCCGCAAACCGAGGCCGTCTGCGTCCAATGCCACAACGACAAGAGCCCGGCCTGGGATCCGCAGCGCTACACGCTCGCAGATGGACGCAAGGTCGGTTTCGACTACGACCAGGCCGTCAAGGAGATCGCGCATCCCGTACCCGAGGGCTACGACCCGATGGCCGAGGGAGAGGCGGACTGAGATGGCCGGCGATGAGCACGATCCGGACGGCGAGCGGCCGCCCCGAATCCAGCTCACGGTCTGGTCCGTGATCGCGCTCGCCGTCGTTGCCGTCGCGGGTCTGTTCACGGTTCGACTCGAGCACCAGCCCGAGACCACGCGCGATTATCCGCCCCGACCGTTGATCGCAGACGGCAAGCTGGCCCTGCTGCCGGGGCCCGAGATCGACGACGAGTACTTGCCGTGTTCGGACTGCCACGGCGACCCCGAGCGCGAGACGGGGCCGGTACCGCGCGAGCTCGAAGACGAGCACGACGAGATGGAGCTCGCGCACGGCGACCTCTGGTGTCTGCACTGCCACGACTCCGAGAACCCGAATCGACTGCGGCTCGCAGATGCTTCTCTCGTTGCCTTCGAGGATTCGTGGCAGCTCTGCGTCCAATGCCACGGCAAGAAGTTGCCGGAGTGGCGCGCGGGCGTTCACGGAAAGGTCACGGGAAGCTGGCGTGGGGATCGCGAGTACCTGACTTGTGTCGCGTGTCACGAGCCCCATTCGCCCGCGACCGAGCCACTCGAGCCGATGCCGAGGCCGCGGCGCCCCGATGAAATCGCGCTGCGCGCCGAGCGCTCGCAGGAGAAGTGACGTGGGAATCTTCAAAGACCGCAAAGAGCGTCGAACGGGAGCGCCTGGGGAGAAGTGCGGCAGCACGCGCCGCGATTTTCTCCGGACCGCAGCCACGGTGAGCGCCGGAGCCGCGATCGGCGCTCCGGCCGTCGCGAGCGCGCTGGAGTTCGATTTCGAGGCGTTCCTCCAGAAGAACTTCCGCGAGCTCTCGGATGCCGAGCTGAAGGACGTGCTCGCGAGGCTCGAGCGCAAGTACTCGGAGAAATACGGCAAGCCGGTGAGCGTGGGCGCAATCGGGCCGATGGACGGCGTGCTGTTCGGCTACGGGCTCGACATCTCGCGCTGCATCGGCTGCCGACGCTGCGTCTACGCTTGCGTCGAGGAGAACAACCTGTCGCGAGATCCGGAGATTCATTGGATCCGCGTGCTCGAGTTCGAGCGCTCCGCGGCGCTGCGCGAGATCAACCTCGAAGACGGAAATCCGTACTACGAGTATTCCGAGGTGCCCGCGGCCGACAAGTTCTACCTCCCGGTTTCCTGTCAGCACTGCGAGGATTCGCCGTGCTCGACGGTCTGCCCGACGGGCGCGACCTGGCGGGAGCCCGACGGCATCGTGGTGATCGACTACGACTGGTGCATCGGATGCCGCTACTGCATGGCCTCGTGTCCCTACGGGGCGAGACATTTCAATTGGGGAGAGCCCAATCTCCCCGCGGAGCAAGTCAATCCGAACATGCACATGCTCGGAAACACGCCGCGCAAGAAAGGTGTGGTCGAGAAGTGCACGTTCTGCATCCAGCGGGTGCGCAACGGGCGCCTTCCGGCGTGTCACGAAGCGTGCCCGGTTGGCGCGCGCAAGTTCGGAAACCTGCTCGATCCCAATAGCGAGATCCGATACGTGATGGATCGCAAGCGCACGTTCGTGCTCAAGGCCGAGCTCGCGACGCATCCGAAGTTCTTCTACTTCTGGGGAACGGAGGGTCGCGACTGATGCAGCGTCGCAAGCGGAGCTCGCGAGCCCGGACGAATGGAGCCTCGATCCGATGGAGAATCTGAAGCTCTTCGCGCAGTTCACGCGGGGCAGCCTGATTGCAGTCGCTCGGGGCGGCAAGCCCTACTACGCATGGTTGCTCGGTCTCGGCGTGCTGATCGGACTCGGCCTGGTCGCCTACGGCGACCAGCTCTCGCGTGGATTGATCACGACGAACATGCGGGATCAGGTGTCCTGGGGCTTCTACATCGGCAATTTCGCGTTTCTCGTGGGTGTCGCGGCCGCGGCGGTCGTCTTGGTCGTACCGGCCTATGTGTACAACTGGGGTCCGATTCGCGAGGTCGCGCTGGTCGGCGAGCTGCTGTCGGTCGCGGCGATCGTCATGTGCATGCTCTTCGTCACGGTCGACGTCGGGCGACCCGAGCTGCTCTGGCACCTGTTGCCCATCGCAGGAACGCCGAACTTCCCGCATTCGCTGCTCACCTGGGACATTCTCGTCCTCAACGTCTATTTCCTGATCAACTGGTTCGTCGTCACCTATATCCTCTTCATGGCCTTCACGGGTCGCAAGTACAACCCGAGGATCGTGCTTCCGATCATCTTCCTCTCGATTCCATTCGCGGTCGGGATCCACACCGTCACGGCGTTTCTGTTCACCGGACTGAAGTCGAGACCCTTCTGGCACACGGCGCTGCTGGCTCCCCGATTCATCGCGAGCGCGTTCTGCTCGGGCCCCGCGTTGATCTTCTTGATCTTCCGCGTACTCCGGAAGGTGGGCGGGATGAAGATCGCGGATGCCGCGCTGTTCAAGATCGGAGAGCTGCTCGCCTACGCGATGGCGCTCAATCTGTTCTTCGTCGGAACCGAGGTCTTCACCGACTTCTATGCGCAGACCAGCCACTCGATCCACGCGCGCTTCCAGTGGTTCGGGATCCACGGAGAGTCGAGCATTGCGGCCTACACCTGGTCGGCGCTCGGCTTCAACGTCGTCGCCCTGATCATCTTCATCGTGCCGTACTTCCGGCGCAAGCTGAACCTCTTGACCCTGGGCTGCGCGCTCTCGTTCTTCGGAATCTTCATCGAGAAGGGAATGGGGCTGCTGCTGCCCGGGTTCACGCCCGACGTGCTCGGCGAGATCTACGAGTACGCGCCGAGCGCGAACGAGGTGCTGGTCGGGATCGGCATCTGGGCGGTCGGCGCGCTGCTGTTCACGCTGATGGTCCGCGTCGCGATCGCGATCACCCAGGGCAAGCTGCGGGTCGCGCGAGCATGAGCGTTTTCAGCGAACGGCTAGCGCTCGCTCGGCTGCGCAAAGCGGCGGATGAACGCCACCATGTGCCAGATCTTGTCCTCGGACCACGCCTGATCCGACTCGGGCCCGAACGCGGGCATCGCGCAGCGCTCGCCGCCACCCTTCAAGATCTGGTAGAACAGCTCGCCGTCGCTGCGGCTCGCCATGTACTCGGCGTCGCGGAAGTTCGCGGGTGGAGCGAGCCCGCTCGAAGCAGCCGCGTCGACGCCGGTTCCGCTTCCGTCGATCGCGTGGCAGCGCGCGCACTTCCCCTTGAACTGCCTCTGGTAGTAGCGGACCTCGCTCTCTTCGAGCGTCACGGGATTGGAGCGGTTCTTCAGCTCTTCGGGAACATCGTCGCGCGCGACGGCGAGGTCGGTTGCGACTCCCGCGCATGCGAGCAGCAGCGCAGCTGCGCCGAGGCGCGCCGAGATTTCGAGCTTCGACACGCCCATTCCTCTGGGACGCGCCGAGATTCGCAGCTTCGACATGCCCACTCCTTTGGGGGCGAGCTCCGCTCAGTGGAGCTCGCGCGCCTTGTTGGCCGCATTGTACTTCCCGACGGGCATCGCGTAGGGAATCCT
>DASPGF010000229.1:0-12509 GCA_035620755.1 Myxococcota bacterium | reverse complement strand
GCGTCGTAGTTGGAGCGCAGCAGCCGCGCCGCTCCGTCGCTCGCGGCGAACGGATCCATGCGCTCGTCGATCACCGAATCGACGCGCAGGAACAGCCGGCCCGTCGAGCGCGTGAACTGCCACAGGCCTGCCGCGCCGACGCGCGAATACGCGGAGGGGTTGTAGGACGATTCGACGTGGGGCAGCGAAGCGAGCTCGGCGGGCACGCCGTAGGCCTCGAGCGACGCGCGAATGTGTGGCGCCCACTGCCCCGCGCGCTCGAGCCCCTCGCGAAAGCGGTCCGCCTGGCCGAGCTGGAAGCGGATCCGGCCCGCCGCGCCCTTGAGCGTCGCGTTCGAGACGCCAGCGGGCCAGAGGGCGAGCACGCGCGCTTCGTCGTCGCTGAGCCCGCTGCGCTTGCCGCGCGCGAGCGCGTGGAGGATGTCCCGGTAGCGGTGCTTCGCGCGCTCGACGTGGCGCTCGCGCGCGCGGTCGCTGATCCCCTCCGGCAGCCGGATCGCCTCGTAGATCACCTCCATGTGGGTGGAGTCGTGGAGCAGGCCGCCGCCGCGGTCGATCTCGCTGTAGATCCGCGTCCAGAAGCGAATCTGGGGCTCGATCGCCGCGGGCCGCGGGAAGTCGCCGAGATGCGCGAGCGCGTCGCCGATCGGCAGCAGCAGCAGGGCGAGGAGCGTCGGGAGGAGTCGCGGCATCGTCCGAGGGCGGATCGGCACGTTCCGCCTGAAACTTGCGAGCACGCCCATGCTTCCCCCCGGGGTAGCGCGTCGATCGCCGAGCGCGTGACGCGCGCTCAGCGCCGCCGGTTCTTGCGCCGCGCCTTGCGCGCCTGCTTGCGCTTGCCCTTCTGGCGCGAGCGCGCGCCGACCGCTTCGCGCTGCGCCCTGCCACCCCCTGCGCCGCCGAGCAGCGCGCCCGGATCGATGCCGCCCGCGGCCGCGAGCTTGCCGAATCCGGGAATCTTGCCGAGCCAGCCGCCGCGGCCGCCGAGCTGCGACATCAGCTCCCGCATCTGCTCGAAGCGCGCGAGCAGCTCGCGCACCTCCTTGGAACGCCGTCCACTGCCGCGCGCGATGCGCGTCGCGCGGCTCTTGTCGATCAGCTCGGGGCGCGCACGCTCGGCTGGCGTCATCGACTGGATCACGGCCTCGACGCGATTGAGCTCCCGCTCGTCGACCTGCTCCGCGATCGAGCCGAACATCGGCAGCTTCGCGAACACCTCGCGCAGGGGCCCGAGCCGCTGGATGGTTCGCAGCTGCTTGAGCAGATCGTCGAGGCCGAACTGGCCGCGCAGCAGCCGCTCGGCGTCCTGCTCGGCCTCTTGCTTGTCGACGACCTCCTCGAAATCCCGCACCAGGCCGACCACGTCGCCCATGCCGAGGATGCGCGAAGCGAGTCCCTCCGGCCGGAATCCCTCGAGCCGATCGAGCGCTTCGCCGGTCCCGAGGAACTTGATCGGGACCCCCGTGACGGCCTTGATCGCGAGCGCCGCGCCGCCGCGCGCGTCGCCGTCGAGCTTGGTGAGCACGAGACCGTCGAGCGGCAGCTGCTCGGCGAACGAGCGCGCGGTGTTGACGGCATCGCGTCCCATCAGCGCGTCGCAGACCAGCAGCGTGTTGGCGGGAGCGGTCGCCTGCCGGATCTCGGCGAGCTCCTCCATCAGGCTCTCGTCGACCGCGAGACGGCCGGCGGTGTCGTAGACGACCGCGTCGAGGCCCGACTCCGCGGCGTGGCGCTTCGCGCGCTCGCAGATCGACGCGGGGCGTTCGCCCGCGTCGCCCGTGAATACCTCGACTCCGATCCGGCTGCCGAGCTGCTGCAGCTGCAGCACCGCGGCGGGTCGGTAGGTATCGGCCGCGACGAGCAGCGGCCGGCGCTGCTGCCGCTGCAGATGGCGCGCGAGCTTCGCCGCGACGGTGGTCTTGCCCACGCCCTGCAGGCCGATCAGCATCAGCGACGTCACGCCCTTCGCCTGCGCGAGCGACGCGTCGGCGGGGCCCATCAGGCCGATCAGCTCTTCCTCGCAGATGCGTACGAAGTGCTGCCCCGGCGTGACGCGCAGCTGCTTGCCGGAGGCGTCGCGCACCCGCGTCGCGACCTTCTCGCCGAGCGCGCGCTGCTTGACGCGCGCGAGGAAGTCGCGCGTGACACCGAGGTCGACGTCGGCCTCGAGAAGCGAAGCGCGCACCTCGCGCAGCGACCGATCGATGTTCTCTTCGTCGAGCTCGCGAATGCCGCTGAGCTTCTCGCGAGCGGCCGTGAAGCCTTGGGTCAGGGTCTCGAGCAACGCAATCTCCGCGGGGCAGTCGAGAATAGCGGATGCGCGCGCCGCCGAGGCCCGCTTGCCGCGCGGCGCGCCCCCGTGCACCATGGCCGCGGCCGCTGCTGGGAGCGGGTCGCTGGGCGGGGGGAGCGCATGAGCACGCAGGTCGTGGCGCCGATCGCGGGTAGTCTCTGGAAGATCGAGAAGGCCGTGGGTGACGTCGTTGCGGCCTACGACGTGATCATGATCATCGAATCGATGAAGATGGAGATTCCCGTCGACGCGCCGTGCGGCGGAACGATCCGCGAGATCCGGGTCCGGGAGGGCGACGCGATCGAGGAAGGCGCCGTGCTCGCCGTGATCGAGTGATGCGATGCGCGCCCTGACGGCGCGCGTCGTCGAGGCGGCGGATCGCGACGCGGCGATCCGCCATCTCTCTCGCGACTCGCTGTCGAATCTGTTCCTGCTCGACCTCGCGGCGCAGCTCGGCCGCCCACCGGCGCCGGGCGAGGCTCGCGCCGAGCTCGTCGCGGTCTGGCGCGGTGGCGAGATCGTCGCGATTGCGGGTGTGCATCCGACCGCGATGCTCGACGCGCGCGCCGACCGCGAGGCCGTTTCGGCGTTCCTGCCCTACGTCGACCGCCTGCAGGTCGGCTTGATCAAGTGCCTGCTGCCGATCGCGGACGAGCTGTGGAGCCAGCTCACGCGGGTCCAGGAGCGCCGGGTGATCGTCGACCGCATCGAGACCGCGTACGCGCTGCACGCGCGCGACGCGGCGCTGCTCGGCGAGCAGCCGAGCGCAGGGGTACGCGGCGCGCGCGGCTCGGACCTCGAGGAGCTCGTGATCGCGGCTCGCGAGAGCCTGCGCGAAGAGGCGCGACCCGACCCGTTCCTCGGCGACGTCGCGGGCTTTCGGCGCTGGGTGCGCGGTCGCGTGGCGCGCGCGCGCGTGGTGGAGTGCGCCGGTCGCGTCGCGATGGTGGGCTACGCGGACGTGCAGCGCTCCGAGGGCTGGCTGCTGCAGGGCATCTACACCTGGCCGGAGTTCCGCAAGCGCGGCCTCGCTTCGCTCGGTGTCTCGAATATGTGTCAAGAGGCGTTCGCGGCGGGCTCCGAGCACGTACAGCTCGCGGTCGTCGACGGGAACGACGTGGCGGAGCGCTTGTATCGGAAGCTGGGCTTCAAACCCTTCGCGAAGCTGCGCACGATCCTCTTCGGTTGAGGGGCGCACGATCGCGTTGTTGCCGCTCGCTCGGCGCGGTGTTACTCGTGAGCTGACCATGTCCGAGCAAGCCGTGGAGCCTCCGGAGGGTCGAGGAGCGCGCGCTGCCACGACGGATCGCGCCGCCGCGGGCTCCGGGCTTTCGCCCGCTGCGCGCCTGCGAGAGCCGCAAGCCGTCGACGCGCTCTCGTCGATGACGCCGCGCTTCAACCTCCCGCTGCAGTGGTTCGCGCGCCGCTACTTCTGCCACTTCGATCTCGACGACGCTACCGTCGAGCAGCTGCGCGATCTCGAGAATCGCGGCTCGATCGTCTACGTGATGCGCTACGCGAGTCGCCTGGACTACTTCCTGTTCAACGCGCTGTTCCTGCGCGAGGGGCTCGGTCTCTCGAAGCTCGCCAACGGGATCCGCTTCTACTACTACCGCCCCGCGTGGCAGGCGATCCGGCTCGCGTGGCGACGGCGCGGCGAGTGGCTGCGCGAGCCCGGCCCCGAGTTCGCGCACGCGAGGCTCCGCGCGCTGATCGAGCGCGGCGAGAACGCGTTCGTGTTCCTGCGCACGGGTCGGCTTCGCTCGCGACTGCGCTCCCGGCGCCGCGCCGTCGAGCACGGCCGCGGGGAGCTGGAGCTGCTGGAGGAGGTCGTCCGCACGGTGCTGAGCTCGGGCGAGACGGTGCACGTGGTTCCGCTCGCGCTGTTCTGGCGCAAGGGTCCACGCAGCCAGCAGCGCTTCCTCAACCTCAGCTACGGATCGAGCACCCGACCGTCGGACTTCGCGAAGGTCGCGTCGTTCCTGGTCACCTACCGCGGTCTGCACATCCGGGTCGGCGACCCGATCGATCTCGGCGCCTTCGCGGCGGAGTGCGCAGCGGACAGCCCACAACGCATCGCGCGCAGACTGCGTCGCAACGTGCTCACGTTCCTCTACCGCGAGGAAAAGGTCGTCGAGGGCCCGGCGCTGCGCCCGCGCCACCGCGTCCAGGAGGTCGTGATCGGTGCTCCGGCGGTGCGCGCGGCGATCTCGCGGCGCGCAGACGAGCGCCACGGCTCGCTCGAGCGCGCGCAGGCCGAAGCGGCGAAGATGTTCCGCGAGATCGCCGCGAACATGAATTCGACGATCCTCGCGGCGCTCAACCTGATCATCTCGGCGATCCTGCGGCGCATGTTCGTCTCGATCGAGCTGATCGGGATCGGCAAGATCGCCGACTACGCGAAGCGGCACCCGGTCGTGCTCGTGCCGAGCCATCGCTCGTACTTCGACTTCATCATCCTGTCGACCGCGTTCTACGCCAACCACCTCGTGCCACCCCACATCGCCGCGCGCGAGAACATGGCGTTCGGCCCATTCGGCTACCTGTGGCGCCGCGGCGGGGCGTTCTTCCTGCGTCGCTCCTTCGCGGACCCGCTCTACACGGCCGTGTTTCGAAGCTACGTCACCTACCTGATCCGACAGGGGTTCACCCAGGAGTTCTTCATCGAGGGAGGCCGGTCGCGCACGGGCAAATCGCTCGCGCCGCGGCTCGGAATGCTCGCCTGGAACGTCGATGCGTTCCTGCAGACCGCGCGGCGCGACCTGTTCTTCGTTCCGATCGCGATCACCTACGAGCGCCTCGTCGAGGAAGGCGCGATCGTCGGCGAGCGCGAGGGCGAGGAGAAGGAGCAGGAGAGCGTGATCGGCCTGGTGCGCGCGCGAAAGTTCCTGCGCCGCCGCTTCGGCAGCGTCTGGGTCAACTTCGGCGAGCCGATCTCGCTCGCGAGCGCGCTCGGCGCCCGGCGCGAGGCGTTTGCCGGCGATTCTCCGGAGGCCGCTCAGGGCAAGCGGGAGTTCGTCGAGTCGCTCGGCAACCGCATCGTCGAGCGCATCAACTGGGCGGTGGTGCCGAATGCGACCTCGGTGGCGGCCTGCGCGCTGCTCGGTGGCCGCAGCCGCGGGCTGTATCGCGACGCGCTCGCGGCGCGCATGCGCACGATCGTCGAGCTGCTGCGGCTCCAGGATGCGCGACTCACGCCGACACTCGCGTCGGGAGATGGCGGGTTCCGCGATGCGATCGCGTCGCTGCTCGCGAGCGAGCTGATCCGGTCGACGCGCGACGAGCGCGGCGAGGTGCTGTACTTCGAGGAGGAGCGGCGCACCGCGCTCGACCTCTACCGGAACTCGATCGTCCACTACCTCGCGGTTCCGAGCTTTCTCGCGCGGCGCCTGCTTTCGGACGTCTCGCTCGAGGAGCTGCGCGAGGACCTCGCGGGCTGGCTGGATCTGTTCTACGGCGAGTTCTTCACGCCGCGCGGCGAGATGCTCGCCGCGCATTTCGACGCGTTCGTCGACCATTTCGAGCGGATGGGCTGGATCGAGCGCCGCGAGCGCGTGCTGCGCCCGACCGGAGCGGGCTCGGAGTGGCTCGAATTCCTCTCGGAGCAGACACAGGGCTTCATCGACGTCTACTACGCGACCGCGGAGGCGGTGGCCGCGCTGCGGGATCCGCTCGGTCCCAAGCAGCTGCTCGACGCCGCGCGGGATCAGCTGCGACGCGCCGAGCTGCTCGGCGAGGTCGCGCGCGGAAGCAGCGCCGCGAGCGAGACGACGTTCGCCAACGCACTGGCACAGCTCGAGCGCGCGGACATCATCGCGCGCGAGCGCAGCGCGTCGGGTCGCGAGCCGTCGTTCGTGCGGGGAGCCGCGTTCGAGCAGATCGATGCCCTGCGCGAGCGCCTGGCATTCGCGCTCGCCGCCCGTTAGCTTCCGCGTCCCCATGGGACCCCTCGACGCGATCGATTTCGACAAGGCGGGCGGGCTCGTCACTGCGATCGCGCTCGACGACGCGACCGGCGACGTGCTGATGGTCGCGCACATGAATCGCGAGTCGTTCCAGCGCACGCTCGAGCTCGGCGAGGTGGTCTACTGGAGCCGCTCGCGAAAGTGCCTGTGGCACAAAGGCGAGACGAGCGGCAACACGCAGCGCGTGAAGAGCCTGCAGATCGACTGCGATGGTGACGCAATCCTGCTTCGCGTCGAGCAGCGCGGCGGCGCGGCTTGTCACACCGGGCGGCGCAGCTGCTTCTTCCGCCGGCTCGAGGCGGGCGATTGGGTCGACGTCGGCGAGCGCGCCGGCGATCGCGGCGAGGTGCACGGCTCATGAGGGCGCGCGGCGCGGCGCGGGGCGCGAAGCGGATCCTGCTCGGCCTGCCCAAGGGCAGCCTGCAGGAGACCACCCAGCAGCTGTTCACGCGCGCGGGCTTCCAGCTGCGCATCCCCGCGCGCTCCTACTATCCGCAGATCGACGACCCCGAGATCGAGTGCATCCTGATCCGCGCGCAGGAGATGGCGCGCTTCGTCGAGAAGGGCGTGCTCGACGCCGGCATCACCGGGCTCGACTGGATGCTCGAGAGCCGCGCGAAGGTGAAGGAGCTCGCGGATCTCAAGGCGCCCTGGCCCAACTACGGGCCGGTTCGCTGGGTGGTCGCGGTGAAGAACGACTCGAAGTTCCACAAGCTCAAGGATCTCCAGGGCAAGCGCATCGCGACCGAGGTGGTCAACCTGTCCAAGCGCTTCCTCAGGTCGCACGCCGTGCGCGCGGAGATCGAGTTCTCCTGGGGAGCCACCGAGGTCAAGCCGCCCGTGCTCGCCGACGCGATCATCGACGTCACCGAGACCGGCTCGAGTCTGCGCGCCAACGAGCTGCGCGTGCTCGACACGGTGCTCGAGAGCACGCCGCGTCTGATCGCGAATCGCACGGCCTGCGCGGACGCCTGGAAGATGCGCAAGCTCGAGCGCCTCGTGATGCTGCTGAAGGGTGCGATCCGCGCCGCCGACCGCGCGGGATTGATGATGAACGTACCGACCGCGTGTCTCGACGCGGTGCTCGCGCTGCTGCCCGCGCTCGCGGCGCCGACGATCTCGACGCTCGCCGACAAGCGCTGGGTCGCGGTCAACACGGTGATTGAGGAGAAGATCGTCAAGGATCTGATCCCGCTGCTCTCCGAGGCCGGCGCGCGCGGCATCGTCGAGTACCCGCTCAACAAGATCATCGATTGAAGCTTGCGGGCGTGCTCCTGCGACTGGCGGCGGCCGTTCCGAACTACCTGACGCTCGCGTGGCAAGGCCTGGTGTCACCCCGCATCGGCGCGCGCTCGCCCGCACAGGTATGCCAGGCGGTCGTGCTCGGCGAGCAGGGCGTGCTGCTCGCGGTTCGCCAGGATCTGCGCGGCTGGGAGCTGCCGGGCGGCCACGTCCAGCCGCACGAGTCGCACGAGGCCGCGCTGGTTCGCGAGGTTCGCGAGGAAACGGGCCACGAGATTCGCGTCGAGCGCCACGTCGGCAATTACGTGCGCTCGGGCTTTCGCCCCCACATCGCGTCGGTGTATGTCTGCCGCGTCACGGGCGGTGCGCTGCGCCCGAGCTTCGAGACGCCCGTGGTGCGCTGGTTCGATCTCGACGACCTGCCCGACACGCTGTTCCCGTGGTTTCGCGCGCCGATCGCCGACGCGCACGCCGCGCGCTCGGAGCCGATCGTTCGCCACACCTACCAAGGCGCCGCCGAGGTGTGGGCCGGCCTCGAGATCGACCTCAGGATGCGCCTCTCCAACGACCGCGCCGGCCTCCCCGAGCGGAGACGAGTTCGTTAGAGCCACTGTCGGCAATCGACACCCTGTTACGGGCTCCGCGGAGGTCGCGAAGCAGGCGATTCGAGCAGCGCGGTGGCCGCGCAGGGGCACCGCGGACGTCGCGATGGAGACGATTCGAGCAGCGGCGCGGCCGCGCAGGGGAATGGCGGAGATCGCGAAGCGAACTCAGCGCAGCGCGTCCCGGGGCAATGCGAAGCAGGTAGGAAAGTTGTTATGCGAGCAACCGCAAACCAGGGCGCGCCCTGGCGCGAGCCATTCGCGGAGCGACCTCCGCCGTTCCCCTGCGCGAAGGTGGTGTTGATCCGTTGAGAAGCTGGCGCCGGCTCGCGCTGGCCCGCTCGTTGATCGCGCTGGCTAGCGCTGACCCTCGCGCAGCCCGCTCGCCTCCCACTCCTTGCTGAGCTGCTGGAGCTTGCGCGAGAACTCGTCGAACTCGTCGTCGAACGAGAGGATGATCTCGGTGGTGCGCGGGATGTCGTCGCCGTTGAGCAGGCCGCGGTAGCGGTTGAGGTTCGCGAGGATCGCCTCGGCGACCTTGAGCGCGCGCTTCTCGGTCTTGATCAGCGGCGATTGCAGCGTGTAGACGTTGTTGCGGCCCCAGAGGCTCTCGTCGCGAACGATCGCGATCTCGCGGTAGAGGCTGTTGATCGGGTCGAAGTTGTACTCGACCCGGACCTCCTTGAAGATGTCGGTGTTGCCGGTGTAGAAGCCGCGCTCCTTCTCGACCTTGCCGAGCTGGCGGCAGCGCGGGCAGTAGAAGGTGTCGCCGTGATTGAGCAGGAACACGCCCTTCGCGTAGTCCTCGCAATCGGTGTTCTCGCAGTAGCCGACGCCGCGCTTCATATTGGCCATCCTCTCGTTTCGGCCCGCCTCCCGGACCGCGTTTCCCTCCGCACTCGACTCCGCGGTCCCCGACGCCGCCCAGGCACGTCGCCGACCGGCCCGCCTCGAGCGCGCCGGTCTACCGCCGCGATCTCGCAAACTCCGTGCCGCGGCGTTCGCCGCACGGCGCGTTCCATTGCGGCGGAGGTCCGTTGGGACCGCTATCCGCCTGTCCATTGCGTGTGTGCGAGGCGTCTCGAGACCACCGGTCGTCGGGGTGCGGCGCCCAGACATTGGGTATCGCTGGGTACCGCGCTTCCGCGAGCTGCCGGCCCGGACGGATGGCGCGCAACTTGTGTCGCCCCCGGGGCTCGAACACCCCGAGCATACACGCTTCCCCTTTGGGGGATGGGTAAGCGGGTCGCCTCCAATATGAAAGTGCCGTCGTGGCGGACGCAGAGCTGTCTCGTGCTGCTTATAGTCCCGCAGTCCGGCGCTTGTCAAGGCGCTTTCGCTGGCGCCGGTCGTTCGAGGCGTTCGGCGGGTCGCTAGACGCGCTCGGCGCCGCTGCCCCGCGCCACGGCCCAGCTCGAGTCGCGCCGCTCGCTCTCGAGCGCGATTCGCTGCGCGACGAGATGCGCAAATGCGAGCAGCCCGCTCACGACCCCCCAGGCAAACGGCATCCCCATCCCAGCGCCGAGGCTTCCGCGCGCGAGGTTGTCGGGGTGCATCGCGGCGCCGCCGAACAGCTCGATCGCAAAGTAGTTGAGCGGCACGGCTGCAAGGCCCGCAATGCCGTAGACCGCCGCGAAGCGCGCGGTGCGCGCGCTGCCCTCCGTGAAGCTCCGCAGCAGCAGGTAGGAGAGGTAGATGAACCAGAGCACGAGCGTGAGCGTCAGGCGCGGATCCCACGCCCACCAGTGTCCCCAGGTCCCCTTGGCCCAGATCGGCCCCGTGACGAGCCCGAGCGTGCAGAACAGCACGCCGACCTCCGCGCCCGCGACGGCTGCGCGGTCGAAGCGCTCGTCGTTCTTCCAGAGATAGAGCGCTCCGCAGACGGCAGTGAGCGCGAAGCCCGCGTAGGCCGCGAACCAGCACGGGACGTGCACGTAGAGGATCTTCTGGATCCGGCCCTGGACGTGGTCGAGCGGCGCCGCGTAGACGAAGTAGGCCCAGAGCGCCGTCGACAGCAGCAGTGCTGCGCCGCTCGCGCGAATCAGTACGCCCAGCGCAGGCCGCTGCCGCGGCGGCGACGCCCGATCGCGATCCCGGTCAGTGTCGGCAATCCGGGTGTCGGCCATCCGCCCTACTCGTCGAGGATGAAGTCTGCGAGCACGAACGAGGCTATCAGATAGCTCGCGTCCGTCACGATCAGGAACTGGATCGGCTCGAAGGGGAGCGCGCCGGTCTCGAATAGCGCGGTGGTCGAGCGCGCGGCGGCGGCGAGCACCGGGATGTAGAACGGCAGCGCGAGCATCGGCAGCATCACCTCGCGCAGCCGCGTGCGCACCGAGATCGCCGCGAAGAAGGTGCCGACCGAGCACAGGCCGAGCGATCCGAGCGCAACCGCGCCCGCGAGCTCGAGCGCGAACGGCGTGAGGTCGAGCTCGAACACGAGCGCGAATGCGCAGGCGGTCGCAGCCTGCACGAACGCGAGGATCGCGAAGTTCGCGAGCGCCTTGCCGAGCAGCACCCAGCCCCGATCGCAGGGCGCGCGCGCGAGCGAGGCGATCGCGTCGTTGTCGAGCTCGAGCGCGAACGAGCGCCCGAGCCCGAGCAGCGCCGCGAAGCAGTAGGCGACCCACAGCAGCCCGGGCGCATGGCTGCGCGTCTCGGTCGTCGCGCCGCCCGGCAACGAGAAGTGGAAGACCACGACCATGAGCAGCGAGAGCAGCAGCATCGCGACCACGCGCTCGCGGCTGCGCCACTCCGTGAGCAGGTCCTTCCAGAGCACGGCGAGCAGCGCGTTCACGAGGGCGCGCTGCTCGAGGCTGCCGCGTAGGCACTCTCGAGCGAGATCGGATCGAGCCGCCCGCCCTGCTCGCGGTGCGCGATCTGGCCCTCGCGCAGCACGATCGCCTCGTCGGCGAGCTTCGCGGCGAGCGCGACGTCGTGGGTGACGAGCAGCAGCGTACGGTCGCGTTCGCGAAGCCTCGCGAGCCGCGCGACGAGCCGCTCGGATGCGCCGCGGTCGAGCCCCGAGAACGGCTCGTCGAGCAGCACGATGTCGGGCTCGTCGACGAGGCCGATCGCGATCGCGAGGCGCTGCGCCATGCCGCGCGAGAAGCCGCCCGTGCGCCGATCGGCGCACTCCTGCAAGCCGGCCTCCGCGAGCCGCTCGTCGGCGCGCGCGCGCGGGTTCGACACGCCGCGCAGCCGCGCGGCGAAGAGCAGGTTCTCCCGCGCGCTGAGCTCGGGGTAGAGGCCCGTCGCATGGCCGATGAAGCCGACGCGCGCGCGCGCGGCCGCGCAGTGCGCGGGGCGGCCGCCGACCTCGAGCGATCCGCTGCTCGGGCGCGCGAGGCCCGCGATCAGGCGCAGCAGCGTCGACTTTCCCGCGCCGTTCGGCCCGAGGATCGCGAGCGCGGTGCCCGGCGGGATCTCGAGGTCGATGCCGTCGAGGCCGACGCTGCGCCCGAAGCGCTTGGCGAGCTTGCGCGCGACGATCGCGGTCAACGCGGCGGCTCTTCCGCGGCGGACTCCGCGGGTCGCTCGGATCTCGCGGACGCTCCGACCGCCGCGGATCTCGCCGGCTCGGCGAGCGGTGCGCCGCACTGCGAGCAGAAGCGCGCGTCGGCGTCGGCGCGCGCGTCGCAGCGCGCGCAGGCGCGCGGCGACGCCGCGCGCTCGGGCTCTGCGAGTGCGGCGCGCTCGACGCGCAGCAGGCTCACGGCCTCGGCGCGCAGCGCCTGGCGCATTTCGCGGTAGTCGGCCTCCGAGAGCTTGCCGATCTCGAAGTCCTCCTCGATGCCGTGGATCGCCGCGAGCACCGCTTCGCGCTCGTCGGCGGCATGGCTTGCGGCCGCGGAGGGGCGCTCGAGCGCGGCCGCTTCGCGCGGGCGCAGCGGCGCGACGAGGTAGGCGAGCGCGAGGCCAGCCGCCGCGAGCGCGATGCCCGCGGCCGCGGTCCCCGGCAACGCGCGCCGCGCCGCGAGCGGTCGCAGCCGCAGCTCGACCCACTCGCCCGCCGGAATCTCGAAGCCCTCGAGGTGGAGGTAGCTGCGGTCGGGCGTGCGGATCGGGCGCCGGCGGTGCAGCCGGCTCGTCTCGACCGCGACGCCGGTGTCCGCGACCAGCACGGAGAGCAGGGGCACGTCGAGCGGCATCGCGTGCGAGAACAGCGGCTCCGCGCGATCGATCGGCACCAGGAAGTGCAGCGAGAGCTCGAGCTCGCCCGGCGGCAGCGGGCCGCGAACCGCGAGCGCACCCGATGGGTCGCGCGCGAGGCCGAGCGCGAGCGTCTCGGGCGAGAAGCGCAGGTCGCTCGCGCCCGCGGGCAGCGCGATGCAGAGCAGCGGCTCGCCGCCCGGCGCGCGCAGCGGCTCGTCGCCGTCGATCGCGAGCTGGTGCTGCTGATCGACG
>DASPGF010000228.1:0-4439 GCA_035620755.1 Myxococcota bacterium | reverse complement strand
GGAAAATCCTCGCGGAACACCGGAACCACGCAGAACGCGTGATCGGTCGGCGCGAGCATCACGACGTGCCGCCCGATGCGCGCCTTCACGCGCGCGCCGAGCTTCTCAAGGCGCGCGACCTCGGCCTCGACGTCGTCGGTCTCGATGTCGAGGTGCGTCGCGCGCTGCTCGCGCGGCACGCGCTGCAGGCCGACGATCACGCCGCCCTCACCGCCGACGCGCCCTCGTAGATCCGTGTAGCGCTCGTCTTCGGGAATCGACGGCCTGCCGAGCGCGCGGCTCCAGAACTCGATGCCGCGCTCGTATTCGCCCTCCGCACAATCGATCAAGATCGCCGCGAGGCGGCTTCGGTGCATGCGTCGATCCTCCGCGGGTCGCGGGCGATTCTGCCACGCCGCGAGCGCGCGTGGTATGCTGGGCCAACGCCATTCGCGACGCGCTCGCGCTCTCGCGGACGGCCGTGTGGCTCGCGATGCGCGCGTCGCTTCGCGGCTCGCGATTCGCGCGTTGCTTCGCCGCGCGCGCGCGGCACGAGGACGAACGGAGGCGAGATGCTGACGGCGCGCGCCGCGCTCGAACGCCTGCGCGAGGGAAACCGTCGCTTCGCGTCCGGCGTGGGGGCGCGCGACTCGAGGCTGAGCGAAGCGCGCCGCGCCGAGCTTGCCAAGCAGCAGGAGCCGTTCGCGATCATCCTCGGCTGCTCGGATTCGCGCGTGCCCGTGGAGATCCTGTTCGACCAGGGGCCCGGCGATCTTTTCGTCATCCGCGTCGCGGGAAACATCGTCGCGCCATCGCAGGTCGGCAGCGTCGAGTTCGCATCCGCGCGCTTCGGCACGCGGCTGGTCGTGGTGCTCGGGCATTCGCAGTGCGGCGCGATCCTCGCGACCATCGAAGAACTGCAGCAGCCGAGCGACAGCCAGAGCCGCAACCTGCGCTCGATCGTCGACCGCATCCGGCCCTCCGTGGAGGTGCTCTTGCGCTCGGAGCTTCGCTGCGATCGCGACGCGCTCGTGCGGCACGCGGTGCGCGCGAACGTCGGCATCGCGGTGAGCCACCTGCGCCACGGCTCCGAGATCCTCGAGCAGCTGATCGAGCGCGAGGGCCTGCAGATCGTGGGCGCCGAGTATTCGCTCGAGACCGGCCAGGTCGAGTTCTTCGATTCCGCGTAGCAGAGCCCGCGCGAGCCGGCTGCTGCGCGTTTGGCTACGCTGCGGGCCCGGTTTGCGCGGGCGCGCACCGCGCGTCGTCCAGCCGCCGCCGCAGCTCGCAGTAGCCGGGAGCACCGGGTATGCAGGAAACGCATCGCGCATGACCGCTTCCGCACTCGCCGAGAAGCCGCGCTTCCGATCGCTCACCGAGGGCGATCTGCCCGAGCTCGAGCGCATGGTGCTCGCGCTGTACGAGGAGGACTCGTACGGTGAATCGATGTCGCGCGAGAAGATCCGGCGCACCGTCGAGGAGCTCGCGCGCCATCCCGAGAAGGGCCAGATCATCGTCTTCGAGCTCGGCGACGCGGTGGTCGGCTACGCGATCCTGGTCTATTTCTGGAGCAATGAATATGGCGGTAACATCGCCACGCTCGACGAGTTCTACGTGAAGCCGCCATGGCGCAGCCGCGGCATCGGGAGCGAGTTCCTGACTCGCGCTGCGCGCATGTGCGCTGCGTCGGCGGTCAGCCTCGAGCTCGAAGTGTCGCCCACGAACGATCGCGCGCTCGAGTTCTACACGCGTCAGGGGTTTCGACCGGTCGCCAACCGACATCTGTGCAAGCCGCTCTAGTGCCGACGTTCCGAGCGCGGTGGGCGCTTCTCTGCGCCACGGCGCTGCTCGCGCTGAGCGCCGGTTCCGTCGCGCGCGCGCAGCCGCTCGGAGCGAGCGGCGCGTCGCCTGCGGCGGCGGCGTCCGGCGCCGAGCCGACCGCGCAGCCCACGCCCGCGCCGCAGCCGATTCCGGTGCCCGAAGTCGCGGGCCGCGCGGACGGGCTCGCGCGCGAGCTACGCGAGCTGCGCGCGCGGATCGCTCCGACCCAAGAGGTCGAGACGATCGCCGCGGGGCTCGGCGCGCGCACCGAGGCGCTCGACCAGAAGCGCCGCGAGTCCGTCGAGCTGCTCGCGGGCGAGCCGATGCTCGCAGAGCTCGGCGAGCGCGAGCGCGAGTGGACGCGCCAGGGCGAGGAGCTCGCGAGCTGGCGCCGCACGCTCACGCGGCGAGCTGCCTCGCTCGAGCAGGAGCTCGCCCAGGTCAAGGCGACGGAGGCAACCTGGGTCGCGACGCTCGAGAGCGCCTCGACGGGCGACACGCCCGCCGAGCTGCTCGACGCGATCCGCCAGTCGATCGCCGAGATCAAGGAGGTCCGCAAGGCGACGTCGAAGCGACGCAGCGAGGTGTTGGCGCTGCAGAACCGCATTGCGCAGCAGGAGCTGCTCGTCGCGGAGACGCTCGAAGCGGTGCGCAGCGCGCGCGTGGCGCTGCGCAACCGGCTGTTCCAGCCGGACTCGCCGCCGATCTGGTCGGACTTCGCCGCGGAGGGCTCGGCGGTCGGCGAGAGCATCGCGACCGCGATGCGCAGCAGCTACGCGGAGATCCGCGCGTTCCTCGAGCAGCGGCAGGGTCGGTTGGTCGCGCTCGCCATGGCCTTTGCACTCGCGTGGCTGGGCGCCGTGGGGCTCAAGCAGAGCATCGCGGCGCGGCGCGCGGCGGGCGCGGAGATCGAGGCCTCGGCGCAGCTGTTCGCCAATCCGCTCTCGCTCGCGGCGCTGATCGCGCTGCTCTGCACGTTCTGGCTGCTGCCGCTCGCACCCGAGGCGCTGTTCGACGTCGTCGGCCTGCTGCTGGTCGTCCCGATCTTCCGGCTGCTGTCGTCGCTGCTGCACCCGGGCTTCCGGCCGATCCTCTGCGGCATCGCGCTGTTCTATCTGCTCGACCGGCTGCGCGACGTGCTCGACGGCGCGCCGCGCGAAGCGCGCCTGCTGTTCGCGCTCGAGTGCGTGATGGCCGCGCTGTACTGCGTCGCGCTGCTGCGGCCCGCGCGCCTCGCGAAGATCCCCGACCCCGAGCGGTTTCCGCGCTGGCCCGGTCGCGTGGTGCGCTTCGGCGTCGCGGCCTTCGGCACGGCGTTCCTCGCCAACGTGTTCGGCTTCTTCTCGCTGTCGAAGCTCGTCGGAGGGGGCCTGCTCGAGAGCCTCTACGTGGCGATCGGCCTGTACGCGGGCGTGCGCGTGCTCGGAATCATGCTCGACGTGACGACCGAGACGGCCTGGGCGCAGCGGCTCTACTTCCTGCGCGCGCGCCGCGCGATCGCGGTGGAGTGGATCCGGCGCGCGATCTCGGCCGGGGCGATCGCGCTCTGGGTCTACCTGAGCCTCGGCGCGCTCGCGATCCAGGACGGCGCGATCCGCGTGGTGCGCGCGCTGCTGACGGCCTCGCTCACGCTCGGGACGGTCTCGATCTCGCTCGGCGATCTGGTCGCGTTCGGGCTCACCATCGCCGCCGCCGTCGTGATCTCGAGAGTCGTCCAGTTCGTGCTGCTCGAGGATCTCTTCCCGCGCATCCGGACCGCGCGCGGCGTCCCGCACGCCGTGATCGCGACGACCCACTACGCCATCGTGTTCGGCGGCTTCCTGCTCGCGCTCGCGGCGGCCGGCATCGACTTCACGCGCTTCGCGCTGCTCGCGGGCGCGTTCGGCGTCGGCATCGGCTTCGGCCTGCAGAGCGTCGTGAGCAACTTCGTGAGCGGCCTGATCCTGCTGTACGAGCGCCCGATCCAGGTCGGTGACATCATCGACATGGGCGACCTGCTCGGCCAGGTGAAGCGGATCGGCATCCGCTCGAGTACGGTGCGGACCTTCGCGGGCGCCGAGGTAATCGTGCCCAACGCAGATCTGATCTCGCAGCGCGTGGTCAACTGGACGCTCTCGGACAAGACGCGCCGCATCGACATCCCGATCGGCGTGAAGTACGGGACGGATCCCGAGCAGGTGATCCAGATTTTGCAGTCGATCGCGCAGGGCAACGAGCGCATCCTGCAGCGCCCGCCGCCGAGCGCGCTGTTTCGCCGGCACGGCGAGAGCTCGCTCGACTTCGAGCTGCGCGTATGGATCGGCAACATCGACGATTGGCTCAACGTCGAATCCGAGCTCAACACCGCGATCAACCGCGCACTCGCTGCGGCGGGCATCGAGATCCCCTTCCCGCAGCGCGACCTGCACCTGCGCAGCGTCGACCGCGACGCGGCTCGTGCGCTCGCGCGCGAGGCGAACGCGAAATGAGCCTGGAGCTCGACGTCGGCGTCGGCTACCGCATCGACTCGACCGGCGCGGCCACGGAGTTCGACTGGCGCTCGGGCGTCGCGCCGCGCGCGGACGGCGGCCTCGACTGGATCCACCTCGACCTGCGCTGCGCGGACGCGCGCCGCTGGATCGTCGAGCGCAGCGGCCTCG
>DASPGF010000227.1:0-7013 GCA_035620755.1 Myxococcota bacterium | reverse complement strand
CGAGCGCGTGCGCACCGAGCTCGGCCGCGCGCTCGACGAGCTTCTCCTCCTCGAGGACTGCGATCGACGCGAGCGCGGCCGCGCATCCGGGCGGGTGGCCGAGGAAGGTCTGCGTGCGCAGCGCCTCTCCGTCGCAGCGCGGCCAGGCGTCCATCAGCTCCGCGCGCCCGAGGCAGGCCGAGATCGGCATTCCCGACGCGAGCCCCTTCGCGACGCAGAGCAGGTCGGGTGTCACGCCCTCGTGCTCGCACGCGAACCAGCGCCCCGTCCGACCGAATCCGGTGTAGACCTCGTCCGCGATCAGCAGCCAGCCCTCGGCGCTGCAGATCGCGCGCAGCTCGGCGAGGAAGCCATCCGGGGGGATGCGCTCGCCGCCGCGACCCTGGATCGGCTCGACGAGCACCGCGCCGACCGGTGCGCGGCAGCCGCGAGCCGCGCGCAGCACGTCGCGCGCTTCGCCGAAGCGCGCGAACGCAACGAGCCCGGCCAGCCGCGCGCCGAACGGCTCGCAAAACGCGGGCCACCAAATCACATCGCGCGCGCCGAGGCTCAGGCCGTGATAGGCGCCCTCGAACGCGACCACGCCCGGCCGGCCGGTCGCGAGCAGCGCGGTCTCGAGCGCCATCTCAACGGCATCCGAGCCCGACGAGCCGAGCATGCCGCGCGCCGCGACGCCGCCCGGATAGTGGCGCGCGAGTGCTTCGAGCAGCTCCACGCGCAGCGCGCAGGGATGCACATCGCCCATTGCGTGGAGCAAGCGCTCGGCCTGCTCGGCGACCGCCCTGCAGACGCGCGGGTGCGCGTGCCCGACGTTCGCGACGCCGAACGCCGCGCTGAGGTCGACGAAGCGGTTGCCGTCGACGTCCCAGACATTCGCCCCGGACGCTCGCTCCCAGAAGATCGGCGGATCGGGATCGAGCGCCATGATGTTGCGGCACTCGACGGCTGCGAGCCGACGCGCGAGCGCGCGCGAGCGCGGGCCGGGAATCGCCGTTGCGAGCGACGGGGGAAGGTTGGCGGGTGCCGACACGACGGCGGATTGTAGCTGTAGAATGCGGCGATGGATCGCGCAGCGCCCGAGGAGCGGATCTACGTCGCGATGGGTTCGAATCTCGGCGATCGCGACGCACACCTTGCGGCGGCACTCGCGGCGCTGCGCGCAACGCGCGGCATCGAGGTGCTCGCGGTCTCTCCAATCTACGAGACCGATCCCGTCGGACCGCCGCCGCAGGGCGCGTACCTCAACGCGGTGGTCGAGCTTGCGAGCGCGCTCGGCCCGCATGCGCTGATGCGGCGACTGCTCGAGATCGAAGCCGCCGCGGGCCGCGTGCGCGGCGCCGAGCGCAACGCGCCGCGCAGCCTGGATCTCGACCTGCTGCTCTATGGGGATCGCGAGCTCGTGGATCCGGACCTCGAGATCCCGCACCCGCGTCTCGCGGAGCGGGCGTTCGTGCTCGAGCCGCTCTGCGATCTCGCCGCGGAGCGCGTTCACCCGGTGCTCGGCGAGAAGATCGAGGCGCTCGCGCGCAAGCGGCGCGACCCCGCGGCGGTTCGCCGGCGCCGCGACTCGCGCCCCGGCTAGGCGGTCGATTGCATCGCGCTCGCGAAGCCGTCGAGCAGCGGCAGGATCTCGTCGCGCGGCGCCGAGGGCAGCCGCAGGATCGCGCGCGAGACGCCCGCATCGCGGTAGCGCACGAGCGCCGCGCGCTCCGGCTCCGCGCCGAACACCGAGACCTCGAGCTCGCGCGGATCACGCCCCGCCTGCGCGGCCATCTCGCGGAACTCGGCGACGCGCTGCGCGATGTCGCCATCGCGGCCGCTGATCGGCATCCAGCCGTCGCCGTAGCGGATCGCGCGCCGCGCGCCGCCCGGGAAGCCGCCACCGACGTGGATCGGCGGATGCGGCGCTTGGATCGGCTTCGGCCACATGAAGATCGGATCGAAGTCGACGAACTCCCCATGGTACTCGGCCTCGTCGCGGCTCCAGATTGCCTTCATCGCCTCCACGCGCTCGCGCATCAGCCGGAAGCGCGTCTCCGGGCGCGTGCCGTGGTTCTCCATCTCCTCGAGGTTCCAGCCCGCGCCGATGCCGAACAGGAAGCGGCCGCCGGAAACGCGATCGAGCGACGCGACCTGCTTCGCGGTGTGGATCGGGTCGCGTTCCACGATCAGGCAGATTCCCGTCGCGAGCCGGATGTGCGACGTCACCGAGGCTGCCGACGCGAGCGCGACGAACGGGTCGAGCGTGTCGTAGTACATCTTGGGAAGATCGGGCCCGCCCGGCCACGGCGAGCGGCGCGCGACCGGAATGTGCGAGTGCTCGGAAACCCAGAGCGATTCGAATCCGCGTTCCTCGGCGGCACGCGCGAGCTCGGCCATCGGGATCGCGTACTCGGTCGGAAAGATCGCGACACCGACGTGCATCAAGGCGCTCCCGTCGACGGCGCCGCAATCAATTCGAGAAGAGCCCCTCCCTGCGCAGATCCTGCATCGCCTTCTCGATGCCGGTGCGCAGGATGCGGACCATCTCGTCGATCTGCGCGCGCGTGATCGTGCAGGGCGGGGAGACGATGCACATGTTGATGAACGGGCGCAGGATCAACCCGAGCTCCTGGCAGTAGCGATCGACGCGTGCGCCGACCTCGTAGTCGAGCTTGAGCGCGTCCTCGGCGCGCGCGTCGATCTTGCACTCCACGCACGCCATCAGGCCGACGCCGCGCACGTCGCCGACGAGCGGGATGTCGCGCAGCTCCTGCCAGCGCGCCTGGAAATAGGGCGCGATCTCGCGCACGTGCTCGAGGATGTGCTCGCGCTCGATGATGTCGAGCGTCGCGAGGCCCGCCGCGCAGGCCGCGGGATGCCCCGAGTAGGTGAAGCCGTTCGCGAAGACCGAGTGCGGCGAGCCCGCTTCGCCGGCCTCGCGGATCAGGCGGTCCGAGATGAAGACGGCGCCGAGCGGCACGTAGCCGGAAGAGATCCCCTTCGCGGCGGTGATGATGTCCGGCACGATCTCGAACACGGGTTCGCTCGCGAAGATCTCGCCGCAGCGACCGAACCCGGTCACGACCTCGTCGGAGATGTAGAGCACGTCGTAGCGCCGGCAGACCTCGAGCGTCTTCTTCTGGTAGCCCGGCGGCGGAACGACCACGCCGCCCGAAGCCAGGATCGGCTCGGCGATGAACGCTGCGACGTTGTGCGGTCCGAGCTCGAGGATCTTGTTCTCGAGATCGGCGACCTTCTCGGCGCAGAACGCGTCCACGCTCATGCCCTCGGGCCGTCGATACGGGTTCGGCGACGGCAGGTGATGCACGAAGCCCTTCTCGAACACCTGGTAAGTCTTGTCGCGCTCCTTCCCGCTGCAGGATGCCCCGAGGTAGGTGCTCCCGTGATAGGCGTCCTGGCGCGAGATGATGTGCCGCTTCTCGGGTCGACCCAGGATGGTGTTGTAGAACAGCACGAAGCGCAGCGCGGAATCGACCGAGAGCGAGCCGCTGGTCGTGAAGAAGACGTGCTTCAGGTCGCCGGGAGTGAGCGCGGTGAGCCGCTCCGCGAGTCGCGCCGCGGGAACGCTCGTGAACGCCCAGGGGTTGTCGTACGGCATCTCGAGCAGCTGTCTGCCGACCGCGTCGGCGATCTCGCGCCGCCCGTAGCCGACGTTGACGCACCACATGCCCGCAGGCCCGTCGATGTAGCGGTTGCCCTCGCTGTCGTAGACGTAGATGCCTTCGGCCCGCGTCAGGACGTTCCGCTTGTTCCGGCCGAGGTTCTTGAGATTCTCCCAAGGGTGGATGAATCGGTTGTCCTGGGCCTGGATCGCTTCGGTTTCGCGGCCGGCACCTGCGATCTCGAGCCCGGCTGCGCGGTTCGCACTCATGGGTCCTCCGCGGCGATGGGCACGGGAGGATATCCGCTCGCCCGGAATCCGCCTACGCCGCGATCCGGCGACCCCGTGCGCCAGACGCAATCGCGGGGCCCGGTCGGGGTCCGCGCTCCGCCGCGCGGGCGGCGTGGCATCGCGCCGCTCCGCGCAGCATCCTCGGCTCGATCCGGAGCGAGATCGATGAGCTGGAGCGATCGGGAGCGATTCGCGTGAGCCGCGGCCGCAGCGCCTACCATCGCTGGCTCGCGGCGCTCGGCGTGCTGTTCGCGATCTGGTTCGCGGTGCTCGCGATCGACCCCGTGAGCCGCTCGACCTGGCTGCTCGAGAACGCGCTGGTGTTCGCGTTCGTGCTCGGCCTCGCCGCGAGCTACCGCAGCTTCTCGTTCTCGCGCGTCTCCTACACGCTGATGTTCGCGTTTCTCTGCCTTCACGAGATCGGCTGCCACTACACGTACTCCGAGGTTCCCTACGACGCGTGGTTCGAGCGCTGGACCGGCGTCACGCTCAACTCGCTGCTCGGCTGGGAGCGCAATCACTTCGACCGCGTGATCCACTTCGCGTACGGGTTGATGCTCACCTACCCGATTCGCGAAGTCTTCCTGCGCGTGGCGACGGTGCGCGGCATCTGGGGCTACCTGCTGCCGCTCGACGTCGCGATGTCGACCTCGCTGCTCTATGAGCTCATCGAGTGGTGGGCATCCATCGTGTTCGGCGGTGATCTCGGTCAGGCGTATCTGGGGACACAAGGCGATGTCTGGGATGCCCACAAGGACATGGCGCTCGCCGCGCTCGGCGCGCTGATCGCGATGCTGTCGACGCTCGCGATCAACCTCGCGCTGCAGCGCGATTTCGCAGCGGAGTGGGCCGAGAGCCTGCGCGTGAAGGGCGAGCACCCTCTCGGCGAGCAGCGGATCGCGGAGATGCTCGCGGAGCGCGAATCCGATTAGCCGCACGAGACGGCGCGCGGCGGCGGATCAGCAGCGATCGAGTGAAGTCAGCGGATCTCGGCGGGCTTCGCGCGCGCCGTCGCGTCAATCGCGCGCGCGCCGCCGCCGCTGCAGCGCGATCAGCAGCGCGACGCCCGCGTAGAGGCCGCTCGCGGGCTCGGGCAGATAGGTCACGAACGCCTCGATCTCGCCGTCGGGGTTGGTCGCGAGCGCGACCAGCGTGCTGCCGTCCGCGGAGATCACGGGCGCCTGGTCGAGCGTCCAGCCCGTGAGGTCGACGCCGAGATCCTCTTCGATCGCGGCGCGCAGGCTTCGCATCTCGCCCGTCTCCTCGCTCCAGATGAACGCTTCCGGTCCAACCGCGGTCTTGCTCGTGCCCACCACCACGGAGCCATCGGCGGAGACGCCCGTCGCGAGGCTTTGGTACGGACCCGGCGAGGAAGCGAGGAAGCCGAGCCCCGTCATCGCGCCATCGCGCCAGACGAACGCCTGCGTGACGCTCGCGCTCGGCGTGTCGGGGTGGTCGACGTTGGAGTTTCCGATCACCGTCGAGCCGTCGAGGGAGATGCCCGTGGCCTCGCTGCGCACCTTGGCGGTGTCGTCTTGCAGGAAGCCGAGCCCCGCCATGACTCCGCCTTCCCAGCGGAACGCCTCGTCGACGCTCTTCGACGGATTGTTGGGATCGGTGTTGCTCGCGCGCCCGACCACGACCTCGCCATCGCCCGAGATCGCGAGCGCTTCGCTCGCGTAGTCGTTGCCGTCGTCGGCGAGGAAGCCGAGCCCTGTCATCACGCCGCCTTCCCAGCGGAACGCCTCGCTCACGCGCTTGCTCGGGTTGCCGGGGTCGGGCGCCCTCGAGTGGCCCGCGATCACCGCACCGTCGGCCGAGACCGCGAGCGCGACGCTCTGGTCGTTGTTGCCGAGCTGCTGGAGGAAGCCGAGGCCCGTCATCGTGCCGTCTTCCCAGAGGAACGCTTCGCTGACGCTGAGATTCGGATTGCCTGCGCTCGCGACGAGCGATTCGCCGACCACCGCGGAGCCGTCCGCGCTCGTTGCGTGCGCCTCGCTGCCGATCGCTCCGCTGGGCAGCTCCCCGAGATCCTCGGGCGGATCGGTGCCGGTGATGTTCCAGCGCATCGCGATCGAGAAGCCATCGGTGTCCGTGTAAGAGCCCACGATGTAGCTGCCGTCCGCGGAGATCGCGTTCACCGCGAGCCCATCGACGACCCCGAGCGGGACGAAGCTCGCGCGCGCGGCGGGCGCGAGCGAGGTCGAGACGGCGAGGCAGGCGAGCGTGGCGAGAAGGCGGCGTCGCGGCATGTCGGATTCCCCAACGGCGGCGTCCATGTGTCCGTCGTCACCAAGTCAGATCGGACGCTCCGTGCGCAGGCATGAGGGCAAAAGGGCCCGATCGCTTGCCGGCCGACTCGCGGCCGTGGCGCGTTTCAATTCTGCACTCATAAGATGCTGTATTCGTTGAATTTCTCGCAGCTCGGGGTAGGCTATCTCACCATGGCGCTGGGGTCGGTCGCGGAGAGCCCGAGAAATCGGCTGGAAATCGGTGTGTTGGAGTTCATCGGCTCGGGCGCTGCGGAGTCGATGGATGCCCGGGAAATCTTGACTTGGGGGGTGGAAAACTTCCGAGACCGGATTGCGCTCTCGTGCTCGTTCGGGGCGCCCGAGGGCCTGGTGCTGCTCGACATGCTGCACGGCATCGATCCGCGGGCGCGCGTGTTCGTGCTCGATACCGGCCGGCTGCCGCAGGCCACCTACGACCTGATCGACCGCGTGCGCGACCGCTACGAGGTCGAGGTGGAGGTCATCTTCCCGGACGCCGAGCGCGTGCAGGGGATGGTTCGCGAGCACGGCCTCAACCTCTTCTACGAGAGCGTCGCCAAGCGCGAGCTCTGCTGCCGCGTGCGCAAGGTCGAGCCGCTCAACCGCTACCTCGCCGGGCTCGACGCCTGGGTGACCGGACTGCGCCGGGAGCACAGCCGAGCGCGCGAGCAGACCCCGAAGCTGGAGATCGACCGCGCGCACGGCGGGATCGCGAAGCTCAACCCGCTCGCGGACTGGTCGCGCGAGCGCGTGCTCGACTACGTGCGCGATCGCCACGTTCCGATCAATCGCCTGCACGCGGAGGGCTACCCGTCGGTGGGGTGCGAGCCGTGTTCGCGCGCGATCGG
>DASPGF010000226.1:0-3709 GCA_035620755.1 Myxococcota bacterium | reverse complement strand
GCTACATCACCCTCAAGGGCATCGCCGAGCTCATCGAGGCCGGCGAGCAGGTTCGCGTGATCGACAACGAGACCGGCGAAGACATCACCAATGTCGCGCTGTCGCAAATTCTCGTCGATCACGAGCGCTCCAACAGCAGGATGCCGCGAACGCTCGTCGCCGATCTGATCTCGCGCGGCGGCGACGCGCTCTACGGCGCGCTGCGCAGGGGCGTCGGAGATGCGAGCGAGGGCATCGGCGAGCTGCAGAACCACCTGCGCCGCCTCATCAAGAGCCGCGAGCGCGACGCGAGCCGGCTCGGCGAGTGGATCGCGCTCGCGACGCCGGACTTCGACCGCGTGGTGCAGAGCGCAATCGAGCGCGTCTTCAAGCTGCTCGATCTGCCGCGCCGCGGCGACATCGACGCTCTCAACGAGAACCTGCGGCGCGTTGCCGAAGCCGTCGAGTCGCTCTCGCGCGCCGAGCCCGGCCGCGCAGCGGAGCGCAGGCATGAGCGCGAGAGCGGGCACGCATCCGAGCGCAGCCACGCGCGCGACACCAGCCAGGCATCCGAGCGCAGCCCGGCGCCCGAGCGCACCCGCGCGTCCGACCGCGCGAAGGCCGTCGACTCGTCGAGCTGATCTTTAGCCACCTGGGCCCCGGCCAGCGGCCGACGACTCAATGAAGAACAGAGCTGCCCGGGCGAGCGGCGGACCACTCAACCGGGCTGCAGAGCTGCCCGGGCAAGCGGCGGATCACTCCGCCGAGAGCGGAACGGCCCGGGCGCTCTCGGTGCGCCCCTCCCAAACCGAGCTGCGATCGGCGAGACCCGCGTCGACGAGCAGCTGGATCCGCGAGCGCAGCTCTTCGTTCATGCGCGAGATCAGCAGCTCGTCGAGCGCCGCATCGGGAGCGAGGTGGTCGACCGGAATCGGCTCGCCGATCCGGATCAGCCACTTGGTCGGAAGCGGCAGCAGGCCGAGCGGCCCGAACAGCGGAAACGTCGGCGTCACAGGCAGGAACGGCAATCCCACGGCGCGCCCGGGCGCGGTCCACTTGAACAGGATCGGGTGAGCCTCCTCGGCGCCGACGATTCCGATCGGCACGATCGGCACGCGCGTCTCGAGCGCGACGCGCACCACGCCCCCGCGCCCGAAGCGCTTGAGCCGGTATCGCTCGCGGAACACCTTCGCGGCACCCTTCTGGCCTTCGGGAAACACCAGCACGGTCTGGCCGGAGCGGAGCAGCCGCTCGGCGTTCTCGCGGCACGCGCGAACGCCGCCCAGGCGCGCGAGGTAGGGCTGCACGAACGGAAGCGTGATCAGCCAGTCCGCGACCATGAAGCGCGGGCGCACGTCGGCGCGCTCGCGCGAGATCGCGTGGGAAACCATCAACGCGTCGTAGGGGAGCAGACCGGACGCGTTTGCCACCAGCAGGCAGGGCCCCGCGTCGGGAATCCGCTCGATGCCGCCGAGATCCACGCGCCAGTAGACGCCGTACAGCAGCTCGAGCAGCGGGCGAGCGCGGCGCAGCACGATCTCGTCCATCCCGAACTCGTCGACTTCTCCCGAGCGCTCGCTCATCATGAGCGTGGTCAGCCGGCGCTGGAATGCCTGGGCGAGCGCGATCCAGTCGATCTTCTCGATCCGCGGCGCTTCGCGAGCCGGAAACCGCGAGCGGATCTCGCCGCGCAGGTCGTCGAGCGCCTCGCGCAGCTCGTCGCTCAGCACCTCGCCGCGCTCGAGCTCGCCGGGCGCCGCGAGGTCGCCGCCACCGCTCTGTTCGCCCGGCTCGCTCACCGGTAGCGCCTCATGCGCCGCGTGGAGACGAACGACATCCACGCCTCGCGCGTCGTGTACACCGGCTCTCCGAACGCCGCCCAGCCGCGCTCGCCGTCGGCCACCCACAGGTAGCGCAGGTAGTCGAAGAAACCCTCGGGCGGATCGCCCGTCTGTCCCTGCGAGGGATAGTGGGCCATCCGGTAGAGCAGCGCCGTCGGCAGGGGCAGGATGCGCTTGCCCGCGATTCGCAGCAGCGTCGATAGCGGCAGCACGCCGCGGCCGACGACGTTGAACACGCCCGGGTGTGGGTACAGCGTCGCCGACTCGAGCGCGTGGATGCAGTCGTCTTCGTGGACGAGCTGCAGCAGCGGGTCGTATCCGATCAGCTTCGGAACCAGCGACCTCGCGAAATAGCGCGTCACGTGATCCCAGTAGGTCGGCCCGAAGATCCAGCCGTTGCGGAGCACCGTCACCTGCGTGTCCGGATGGCGGGCTTGCCACTGCGCGAGCAGCCTCTCGACCTCGACCCGGTTCGAGACGCAGTGCGCGCCAGGATGGCCGCGCAGCGGGTGCTGCTCGCTGAGGAAGTTCGGATTGTCGGGCCAGGGGCCATAGAGCATCGTGCTCGACGCGACGACGAGTCGCTTGACCTTCGTCGCCGCGCACGCGTTCATCACGTGCAGGCTTCCGATCGTCTCGAGCTCGTGATCCATCTCGAGGTCGGCAGTCGGCTCGGAGCGGAACGCGGCGTGCACGACGACCTCCGCGCGCTCGTCGCTGAGCACCTCGGCGACGCGGCCATCCGCGGTCGGATCGGTGAGATCGACGTCGTGGAAGCGCACGAGCGGGTCGAGTCGGAACGGCCGTCGGCAGTCGAGCCCGACGATGCGCAAACCAGGCGATCGCTCGAGCAGGCGCTTTGCGAGCGCGCGCCCGAGGAAGGTTCGCAGCCCGGTGATGGCGATGACGCTCGGCGTGTTCAACGGTCCTCGCGGAGGCAGCGCTGCGATCACGATGCCGCGCCTCGCTGCCCACCGCACCCTCAGATACCATTCCGCGCGATGCTCGCCAAGCGCAGGATGGCCGTCGTGGACGATCCGCGCTTCGCCGAGCACCGCGCTCCGATCGGTCACCCCGAGCGCGCCGAGCGCGTCGCGGCGGTCGCGGCGGCGATCGCCGCGCGCAGCGAGCCGATCGCGCGGATCGCGCCGCGCGCAGCGACGCCCGACGAGATCGCGCTCGTGCACAGCCGCGAGCACGTCGATCGCATCGCCGAGGCCGTGAAGCACGCGCCCGCACGACTCGACGTCGACACCTTCGTATCGCCGCGCAGCCTCGAGGTCGCGCTACTCGCCGCGGGCGGCGCGATCGAGCTCGCGCTCGCCATCGCCCGCGGCGAGATCACCTGCGGACTCGCCGCGCTGCGCCCGCCGGGCCACCACGCGGAGACGGATCGCGCGATGGGCTTCTGCCTGTTCAACAACGTCGCGATCGCCGCGCGTGCGCTGCAGCGCGCGGCGCGCGTCGAGCGGATCCTGATCCTCGACTGGGATGTGCACCACGGCAACGGCACCCAACACTTTTTCGAGACGGATGCGTCGGTGCTGTACGCCTCGATCCACCAGTTTCCGCTCTACCCCGGCACGGGCGCCGTCGGCGAGATCGGCACGGGTCGCGGCGAGGGGTTCACGCTCAACGTGCCGCTGCCCGCGGGCTGCGGCGACCGCGAGTACGTCGGCGTGATGCTCAACCTGATCGAGCCCGCGGCGCGTCGCTTCAAGCCCGAGATGCTGCTCGTGTCGTGCGGATTCGACGCGCACCGCGACGATCCGCTCGCGGACATGAACGTCACGCGCGACGGCTTCCGCGACATGGCGGCGATCGCGCGCGCGATCGCGGACGATCTGTGCGCGGGGCGCATCGCGTTCGTGCTCGAAGGCGGCTACGCG
>DASPGF010000225.1:0-2568 GCA_035620755.1 Myxococcota bacterium | reverse complement strand
CGGGCATCGACGTGGTGTGGCCGCAGCTCGGCGCGCTGGTCGCAATCGGCTCGGTGGCCTTCATGGGAGCGCTCGCGCGCTTTCGCCGGTCGGTGAGCTTCGCGTGACCTGCACCCGCTCCTTCGCGAGCGCGGTCACCCGCCTTCCCCGCATCTTCCGGACGTTGGAGCGTGGTTCGTAGCCGAGGGGCAGATGAGTGGTTTCGCGGCTAACCCATGCGAGTTCGGAGTATCGAGCGACGATTCGCTTGGGCGCGTCGATGATTTTTCGAGGCGGTACGCTCGCAAGATGTCGAAGCTCTCGAGCCGGGCCGCGCGACCGCAGTGCACCGCATGGGTCGCGTTCTCGCTTGTGCTCCTGGTCCTCGCGCTCGGCTGCGCGACGCCAGTCGGCATCCGGCATGTCTCGTTCAGCGAGGTCGATCGGAGCCTTGGCGAGAATGCGGTCTCGGGCGACGCGCCCAGCGCGCTCTCGCGCCAGATCCTCAGGCGCCTAGGCCTCTCGACTGTGTACGAGAACGATCCCCGCGCGGCGCTCGAGAAGCTCCGCGCCGGACTCGGCGGACCCGACGAGCGCGAGCGGCTGCTGGCGCTCGCCGAGCTCTGGTACGCGACCGCGCGCAAGAGCGACGACCGGGGCGAGTATCTCGCCGCCGCGGTCTGCGCGTACGCCTACGTGTTTCCCGCCACGCCGCCCAGCACGCCGCCCAGCCTCTACGACTCGCGCACCCACTTCGTCCTCGAGGTCTACAACCGCGGGATCTCGAAGGGGCTCGCACTCGCCGAGTCGCGTTACGGCACCGAGCTCGATCCCTCGCCGCGCCAGGTGCAGATGCCGTTCGGCACGTTCGTCCTCAGCGCCCCCGAGAAGGAGTTCCTCTACGGCGGCTATCGCATCGCGCATCCAGTCGCGCTTGGCTATCTCGAGATCCGCGGCATGCGCAATCGCTACTGGCGACCCGGAGCCGGCGTCGCGCTCGCGGCGAGCATCGAGCCCACGAACGACAGCAGCGGCGATCCATGGCTGCCGCCTTGGTCGAAGGTTCCGGTCACCGCGTTCGTGCGCCTCGAAGAGCTCGCCCCGGATCTCTCGCGCGCGCACGGCACGCTCGAGTTCTACGACGCCGACGAGACGCCCGCGATCGCGGTCGGGGCGGCGACCGTGCCGCTGGAATCCGACCCTTCGGCTGCGCTCGCGTATCGCCTCGAAGGCGCGCCGATCTGGGACTTCGGGATCGCGGGCTTCCGGCGTTCGGATCTCCGGCTCGCTGGAGTCGCACGGACTCACGGACTGGGCTTTCTCAACCCGTATCGGCCGGGCCGGATCCCTGTCGTGCTCGTCCATGGAACGCTGTCGAGCCCCGCGCGCTGGGCGGAGATGGCGAACGAGCTGCTCGGTGACCCGCGCATCGCCACGCGCTTCCAGCTCTGGTTCTTCGTCTACAACAGCGGAAATCCCGTGCTCCACTCCGCCGCGGAGATGCGCGAGGCGCTCCAGAAGGCGAAGCACGACCTCGATCCCGAGGGCAAGGATCCGGCCCTGCGACAGATGGTCGTGGTGGGCCACAGCCAGGGCGGGCTGCTCACGAAGGCGATGGTCGTGTCGAGCGGCAACGCCTTCTGGGCGGCGTGGACCGATCGGGAGTTCGCGGACGTGTCGATGAGCGCGAAGACCCGCGCGCTGCTCGAGAACGCCGCATTCTTCGAGCCGCTGCCGTTCGTAACGCGGGTGATCTTCATCGCCACGCCGCACCGCGGCAGCTTCCTGGCCGAGAACTGGCTCGGGATGCTCGCGCGCAAGCTGGTGAACGCGCCGTACTCACTCGCCGAGTCGTCGCTCGAGCTCGCGGCGCTCAACAGGACCGAACGCGTCTTCCGCAGGCCCCCCGCGTTCCCGACGTCGATCGACAACATGGACTGGTCGAATCCGGATCTGCGCACGCTGGCCGCGCTCCCGATCGCGCCGGGCGTCCGCGCGCACTCGATCATCCCGGTGAAGACCGCGCCGATCGAGACGGGCGACGACGGCGTCGTGCGCTACCCGAGCGCGCACATCGAGCCGGTGGAGTCGGAGCTCGTGGTGCTGGGCTCGACGCACTCGACGCAAGCGACACCCGAGACGATCGAGGAGGTGCGCCGCATCCTCTACGAGCACGCCGAGATCCACTGACGCACGAAGCGGCGAGCTTCGTCTACGGTCCCCGTACGCCCGCGCAGATCCGATCAGTAATTCGCCAGTCCGAAGCGGGGAACCGAGTGATCGGCACCCATCCAATCTTCGCGAATCGTCGCGATCCTCGCACGGTCGCGCGTTCGGGTCACGCCGTCGTAGCGGATGCGGCCTCGTGTGTGGTAGCGGGCCAGCCTACCGGTACCGGCGCCGCTGGAGCGAATCTGACCGCTCAGGTCGGGCTGAGCGTGCTGCGAGCTATACACCCCATGGTGACGAATCCGCTCCCGATAGGAGCCCCGCGCCCCCATGCGCCGTTCGATCAATCCCCCGTAGCTCACCCGCGGATTTGTGTTCTTCAATCGAATCATGGGTCGCGGCCCGGCGGATTCCGACTCT
>DASPGF010000224.1:0-4087 GCA_035620755.1 Myxococcota bacterium | reverse complement strand
CTCGCCACTCTGATTCCAAACTCGCTCGCGATGCCGAGCGAGGAGGCAGGGGGGAGAGGGCTGAGCGACATGGGGTCGGAGCGAAGCCCTCTCCCCCTGCCTCCTCGCCCCGCGCGCGCTCTCTCTCTCTAACCGTTGCGGTGCCGCTCGGCCTGCGTGCGCGCGTACTCGAACTCGTCCGAGCTCTCGGGAACGACGACGACCTGACGGTATCGCCCCTCGCCTTCGCTCATCGTCGCGACATCGTCGCGATCCCTGAGCGCCATGTGGATCATGCGGCGGTCGCGCCCATTCATCGGATCGAGCGCAATGGGCCGCCCCGTCTGCAGGGCGCGCTTGGCGACCCGATCGGCGAGCTTCGTGAGGAACTCCTCGCGCGCGTCCGCGTCGCCTTCGACGTCGATCACCACTCGCTGGCGCTCGCTGTCACCGCGCGCGGCCACCTGGTTGACGAGGAGCTGCAGAGCGTCGACCGTGCGACCCTGGCCCGCGGAGAGCGCCTCCGCCGCCGAGCCGCGCACGTGCAACACGACGAGGTCTCCCTCGCGATTCTCCTCGATCTCGAACGAGCCGAGATCCATTCGCTCGACGGCTCCGAGCAGGAACCGGCCAAGCTCGCCGAGCTCGCCGACCGCGGTGCCGACCGATGACATCTCGCGCGACGACCCCTCGTCCCGGCGCTGCGGCGCACGCTCGCCGGCCGCCCGGAGCTCGCGATCGCCGCGCTCTCCGCGCGACCCGCGCTCTTCGCGATTGCCGCGTTCTCCGCGCGGCTCGCGTTCCTCGCGGTCCGCCCGCGCATCGCGTTCCTCGCGATTGCCGCGCGCATCGCGCTGCTCACGATCGGCTCTCGATCCGCGCTCGTCCCGATTGCCGCGGGCTTCCCGCTCGCGTCCACGCCCCGATTCACGCCCGGGTCGCGCGCGCGTCTCGTCGTCGCGCCGCGCCCCGTCGCCGCGCGAGCGCTGGGCGGGCGGTTTCGCGCGATCCCTCGGCACCGCGACGATCACGGTGCGCGCCGCCAGCCCGTAGACGGTCCCCGGTCGAAACCCGTAGATCGACAGCGCCGTCTCCTCGAGGCCGAAATACGCACAAGCCTTCTCGATCGCTTCCTCGCGCCTCGCCGCGACGAACTCCCGCGCCTCGCGCCTTGCTTCGCTCACGCTCTCCTCCTCACTGCTGATCCGGGCAGAATCGCCTCCTGTTGACCGATCCGCCGCTGGCCGGGGCCCGGTTGCCCTGTTGGCCGTGCTAGCTCGCCTTCACAGCCCGCATTCCCCGACCGATCCACAACTGGTGGGCGATCGCGAGCACGTTGCTGATCATCCAGTAGAGCACCAATCCCGACGGGAACTGATAGAAGAGCACCGTCATCATGATCGGCATCAGGATCATCATCATCTTCGCCTGTGCGGGATCCGCTTGCATCGGCGTGATCCGCTGCTGGATCACCATCGTCGCGCCCATCACGAGTGGCAGCACGCGAACCGGCAGACCCACGCCGGGAATCTCGAACAGCGACTCGGGCACCGAGAGGTCGTCGATCCAGCCGAAGAACGGCGCCTGCCGCAGCTGGATCGTGCTGCGCAGCGCGTAGAAGAGCCCGATGAACACGGGAAACTGGAGCAGCATCGGCAGGCAGCCGCTCAGCGGGTTGACGCCCTCGCTCCGGTAGAGCGCCATCGTCACCTCGCTCTGCTTCTGTCGATCTCCCGCGTGCTCGGCTTGGATCGCCTTGAGCTTCGGCGCGAGTGCGCGCATCCGCTCCATCGATCGCATCTGCTTGACGGTCAGCGGCGCGGTCACGACGCGGACCAGGATCGTCAGCAGGATGATCGCGACGCCGTAGTTTCGGACGAGGGAGTGGAGCAGCCCGAGCACGCTCGAGAAGAAGCGCGTCAGCGGCTCCACCCACGACCAGCCGAGGTCGATCGCGTGCACCGTCTCGCCGCCAAACGCGGCGAGCCGCTCCATCTCCTTCGGCCCGATGTAGCCGCGCAGCTCGCGCGCGAACGATCGCCCGGGCGGAATCGCGATCTCCGCGAACGAGAGCTCCGTGATGCCCGCGTTGCCGGGATCGAGCGCGGCGATCCGGACTTGCGCCTGGCTGCGGTTGTCGGGGACGAGCGCGCTGAGGAAATACGTCGTCTGGACCCCCGCCCAATCGATCTCGCCCGAATAGTCGTGAGAGAGCGGCGCGTTGCGGCCCGTGATCGATTGGAAGAAGCCCGAGCGACCGAGGCTCTCGATCGGATGCTGGATGCGGCTGCCGTCCTCGAGCGCGGCGAGCGCCTGCTCGCGGAAATCGCTCGCGGCCTTGCGATAGGCCGGCATGTCGACCTGGAAGCGCGGCGCAATCGGCGCTGCGGAATCGTTCGCGATCTCCATCAGCAGGTGAAACGAGTACGAGTCGGGGTCGAAGCGAAAGCTCTTTCGCACCGTGATCCCGGCATCGCGAATCTCGAATGCGACCGCGGTCGCATCTTCCTCGACGACGTCGAACACCCGCTCGCTGAGATCCCCGATGCCGAGCTCGGGAAAGTGCGTCTGCGTCAGCGGTCGCGCGCCCAGCTGGTCGGGTGCGAGCTCGACACGCGGCGCGTCGGCATCAGGAGTCTCGCGATACTCGGCGAGCTTCCAGCTCGTGATCGCTGCACCGCGATTCGCGAGCTCTGCGCGGTAGAGCGGCGTCTCGATCACGATCGTCCGCTCCGCGGGCTCCGCACGCCGCGCAGGGGAATCGGTCGCGAGCGGGACAGCTGACGCGCTCGCGACGGGCGCACCGCTCGCCGCGGGACGCTCGGCGAGATCGCGCGGCTCGTCGGCAGCGTCTTGCGCCGCGCTCGGCTGCTCTCGCGGCCTCTCAACGCGCCGAGCGTCGCCGGTCAGCAGCATCCATCCCACGAGCACGGCGAACGAGAGCGTGCAGGCGAGAACGAAATTACGATCCATCGCTCATCCCGCGGGGACTCACGCAGTTGGGGACCGGGTCATATCCGCTCCCGCCGAAGGGGTGACAGCGCCCCAGCCTCCGCAGCGCGAGCCACGCTCCCCTCGCGAGCCCCATGCGCTCGATCGCCTCGGCCGCGAAGCGCGAGCAGCTCGGCTCGAACCGGCACGCGGGCCCGAGCATTCCCGACAGAACGCGCTGGTAGATTCCGAGCGCGCCCAGCGCCAGTGCGGTTGCAGCGCGGCTCATCGCACGCGAACGGCGGCCCGGCCGTCCACGCCGACGCGCGAATCGAGCGCTGCTGCGTCGAGAACGCGCGCGGTCTCGCGGGCCGACATCGCACGCGCGGAATGACGAGCGACGACGATCACGTCGGCCCGAGGCGGCAGCGCCGACCGGCTGTGGCGGAACCATTCGCGCACCCTGCGCTTCACGCGGTTGCGGATCACCGCGTTACCCACCTTCCTGCTAACGGTGATCCCAAGGCGCGGCTCGGAATGGCCGGCTGCGCGAGAATCCCGACAGTCGCGTGCGACCGTCACCACGAAGCTCTCCAGCGCGACGCGCGTGCCCGACATCAACGCCTGCTTGAAATCGCGCGAGGTCAGCACGCGGTCCGCCCGGCGGAAGCGGCCCGTCTTGCCCCGCATGCGGCTACTTCGACGGGATCCCAGCAGCGATGCGCTTGCGGCCCTTGGCCCGGCGGCGCTTCAGGACCGTTCGTCCTCCGTTGGTCTTCATGCGCGCGCGGAAGCCGTGCGTGCGCTTCCGGCGGATCCGGCTCGGCTGGTAGGTTCTCTTCATCGGGGGCCTTCTGGTTCGCTCGGTCGGGGCTCGCGGTCTAGCCGCCCAGTCTTCCCGTTCTTCCCGCTCTTCCCGCTCGGCCAGCGCATCCGGTTCATCCGGCTCGGCTGGCTCGCCCGGTCACTCCATGCATCCCATTTATCCCATTCATCCCATTTATCCCATGTATCCACGACGCCCGTCGCGGCCGTCGAGAACGACTCGTCGAAAATTCTCAGGCGACCCACGATAGCGGCCGCTGCAAGCTCGCGCTATCCGCGAGCCAATTCCCCCGATTCCTCGCATTCTGTCGGCCCCAGGCCTTCCGGTCGAGCGATCGCCGTCGGGCCAGAC
>DASPGF010000223.1:0-3193 GCA_035620755.1 Myxococcota bacterium | reverse complement strand
CGAGCTGCGCGGCTACCGCGATCTCGCGGGCCGCGAGGCGCTGTCGAAGGGCGTGACGGCGATCCACGACGCAGGCGCTCCGTTCGAGCAGATCGATCGCTACAGGCAGTGGGCCGCCGAAGGCGCGCTGCCCGTGCGTCTCTATGCGATGGTCGGCCTCGAGGAGAGCAACGACACCCTCGAGGCGCGCCTCGCCGACTATCGGATCATCCCGAGTGGGAACGACTTCCTCGCGGTGCGCGCCATCAAGCGCATGGTCGACGGCGGGCTCGGTGCGCGCGGCGCGTGGCTGCTCGCGCCCTACGCGGATGCGCCCGACAGCACGGGGCTCGTGCTCGACCCGCCCGCGAGCATCGAGCGCACCGGCGAGATCGCGCTGCGGCTCGGTTTCCAGCTCGATACCCACGCGATCGGCGACCGCGCCAACCGCGAGATCCTCGACGTCTACGCGCGCCTGTTCGCCGCACACCCCGCGCCGCGCGAGCTTCGCTGGCGCATCGAGCACGCCCAGCACCTCGACCCCGCCGACGTGCCGCGCTTCGCGAAGCTCGGCGTGATCGCGTCGATGCAGGGCGTGCACGCGACCTCGGACGGCCCGTGGCTACCCAAGCGGCTCGGCGCGCAGCGCGCGGGCGCGATCTCCTACGTATGGCGCAGCCTGTTCGACGCAGGCGCGATCGTCACCAACGGAACCGATGCGCCCGTCGAGGACATCGACCCGATCGCGAGCTTCTATTCGTCGGTTTCACGCCGCATGGCCGACGGCACGCAGTTCCACCCCGAGCAGGCCATGACGCGCGCGGAGGCGCTGCGCTCCTACACGCTCGACAACGCCTACGCGGCGTTCGACGAGGCGCGCACGGGCTCGCTCGAGCGCGGGAAGCTCGCCGACATCGCCGTGCTCTCGAAGGACATCCTCGCGATTCCCGTAGACGAGATTCCGAGCGCGCGCGTCGACTACACGATCCTCGGCGGGAAGATCGCGTTCGCGCGCGTCGCGGAATAGCGCGGGCACATCGATCGCGCGACGAGCGCGTTCGCGCGCCCGTCGAACAGCAAGCGCTCGCGCGCGTGCGCGTGCGCGTGCGCGAGGATCTCATGCGCGCAGCGTCCCGCGGCTCAGCGCGCCGCGCGCTCGACGTAGATCGCGCGCGCCTCGCGCAGCAGATCCATCACCGCTGCCTTCTCGGCCGGCGTGTTGTAGTCCGGATGCTGCTGCGCGAACTCGATCAGGCGGTCGACCCACGCCACGAAGTACGCGGCGTCGGCGGCGCTGCGCACGGGCTCTCCGGCGACGCTCACGTAGATCGGGCTCGTCGTCGCGAACGGCAGGTAGTCGAGCACGGGATGGCGCGACGTCGAATTCCACGCGCGCAGCACATACCAGCCCGAGCGCTCGACCTCGATGCGCCGCGACACGCTCGCGCTGGTTCCCTCGGCATCGATCGGCAGCGATGCCACGACCTCGGCGTTGCGCACGACCTCGAAGTGGTCGACCGGCACGAACGAGCGCAGCGTCGCGCGCAGCTCGAGCTCGTGCACCCCCGCCGCGAGCTCGATGCGGTCGCCGATCTGCGCGTCGCCGAGCGAGAAGCCGAGCAGCGGCCCGTTGGTCGCGAACGTCCTTCCCGCGACGAGGCCCGACAGGAACTGGCGGTGGTCGAGCGGCGCATCGGTCTTCACGTAGACGCGGTTCACGCCGAGCGGCCCGCGCAGCGACGCGTAGTTGGCCATCGCGTCGGTGCCGGCTCCCGCGGGCAGGCGGAAGCCGCAGTTGAGCAGGCGGTACCAGACGCTCTGGTTCGCGAGCGGGTCGGAGACGAAGCCGACCGCCTCGAAGTAGTCGACCTTGCCGAGCGCGACATCGACGGGAATCTCGTGCGTGAGCGGCGTCGTGCGGTCGTGCGGATCGGGCAGCTCGTCGAACGGATGCACGTAGCCCGCAACGCCGCCCTGCGCGTGAGCGAGGTCGAGGATCACCGCGTTGGGCGGATAGAGGCTCGCCGCGGCGGTGTTCGCGTAGGCCGCGTAGTCGGGCAGCAGGAAGTGCTCACGCAGGCCGAGCAGCCCGAGGTGCCCCCACACGCTGGTGTGGAACTCCTGGCTGTGATCGACGATCACGCTGCCGCCGAGATACGCGTCCGGCGTGCCGTCGAAGTGCTCGATGTCGGGAACGCGCTGCTCCTTGTTGACGATCAGGTTCTCGACCACGTGCAGATCCTCGGCGTTCGCCTGCGCGGCGAGCCCGCTCGGCTGCATGCGGTAGCTGCCCGCGTAATTCATGTGCACGTGGAGATCGCCGCTCCACCAGCCCTCGTCAGCGAGATCGGCGATCCGCTCGAGCGAGATCTCGAGCTCGGCCGCCTCGCCACTCGCGATCGCGAGCGTGCGGCGCGCGGGCCGGTACTCGACGCCGCGAATCACCTCGACGTGCGCCTCGCCGAGCGGCAGCTCGAGCTCCGCGTGGCCCTTCGCGTAGAAGTACTGGTACTCGAAGCGGCGCTCCGCGCGATCGAAGCCGTCGTCGGCGCGCCAGAGCGTCGCCGCGGGCGCGTAGCTGCGGCCCGAGGAATCGGTCACGGAGACGCGCGCCGCGATCGGTCGACCCGTCGACGCGTCGCGGATCTCGACGCGCAGGCGCCCCATCGGCGTTCGGTGCAGCCGCCGCTCCGCGCGGATCTCCTCGCGCCGACCGCCGGGGATCTCCTGCACCCACAGCGCGGTGTTGCCGCGCTCGTTCGACACGTAGGCGATCTTCCTGCCGTCGCGCGACCAGCGTGGGGCGGTGACGTCGAACTCGCCGTAGCTCAGCGGGAACACGTCGCCGCCCTCGTCGGTCATCACCCAGAGCTGATGCCACTGGCGGCCGAGATACGACGCATACGCGATGCGCTTGCCGTCGGGCGACCAATCCGGGCGCGCCTTCCAGGTGGTCTCCTCGTAGTGGATCTCGCGCGGCTTCGCGCCCGGCTGCGCGCGCATGCGCCAGAAGCCGCCCGTGCCCCAGATGCGCCCGCGGTTCGAGACGAACAGGATCTCCTTGCCGTCGGGCGACCAGCTCGGCGATAGATAGTGGTCGAACGCGCTGTAGTAGTAGCGCGGAAGCTTGCTGTCGTGATCCTCGCTGATGCGCCGCGCGGCGCCGGGCTTGCCGTCGAGCAGATCCATCGTGAACAGGTGCCAGCGCTTTTCG
>DASPGF010000222.1:0-7732 GCA_035620755.1 Myxococcota bacterium | reverse complement strand
CTCTTCCTGGGGTCCCTCCATGAGCTCCGCGGGCGCGTCGATCTGGATCCCGATCTGGTGGTAGCGCGCCATGCCCGTGCCGGCCGGAATCAGCCGGCCCATGATCACGTTCTCCTTGAGGCCGCGCAGCTGGTCGACCTTCCCCCACATCGAGGCCTCGGTCAGCACCTTCGTCGTCTCCTGGAACGACGCGGCCGAGATGAACGACTCGGTGGACAGCGACGCCTTGGTGATGCCGAGCAGCAGCGGCTCCGCGAGCGCGGGCTGCTTGCCCTCCTCGAGCATGCGCGCGTTGGTCGCTTCGAACACCACCTTCTCGACGTGCTCGCCGACCAGGAAATCCGTGTCGCCGACGTCGATCACGCGCACGCGGCGCAGCATCTGCTTGACGATCACCTCGATGTGCTTGTCGTTGATGCGCACGCCCTGCAGCCGATACACCTCCTGCACCTCGTCGACGAGGTACTTCGAGAGCTCCTTCTCGCCCTTGATGCGCAGGATGTCGTGCGGGTTCGACGAGCCGTCCATCAGCGCCTCGCCCGCGCGTACCACGTCGCCCTCGTGCACGCTGATGTGCTTCCCCTTCGGGATCAGGTACTCCTTCGGCTCCGCATCCTTCAGATCGGGCGTGACGACGATGCGGCGCTTGCCGCGCGAGTCCGAGCCGAACGACACGACGCCGTCGATCTCCGAGACGATCGCGAAGTCCTTGGGCTTGCGCGCCTCGAACAGCTCCGCGACGCGCGGCAGCCCGCCCGTGATGTCCTTGGTCTTGGTGGTCTCGCGGGGCATCTTGGCGAGCACGTCGCCGGCCTCGACGACCTGCCCTTCCGAGACCGACAGCGCCGCACCCACCGGCAGCAGCGCGCGCGTCTCGCTGGTGCCCTCGGCGTCCTTGACCGAGATGCGCGGCCGTAGCTCGGGGTCCTTGGATTCGATGATCACCTTCGACGACACGCCCGTGAACTCGTCCACCTGCTCGCGCATGGTCGCGCCTTCGATGATGTCGCCGAACTTCACCACGCCGTTGGATTCGGAGAGGATCGGGTTCGCGAACGGATCCCACTCGAGCAGCACGGTGCCGGGTTTGACCTGCTCGCCGTTGGCGACGCGAACGTGCGCGCCATACACCACCGGGTAGCGTTCGCGCTCGCGCCCGGTCGCGTCGAAGATCCCGAGCTCGGCGTTGCGATTCATCACGATGGTGCGCCCCTCGCGATCGGTCACGGTGCGCATGTTCGTGAAGCGCACTTCGCCTTCGGCGGTGGTGGTCACGTGCGACGCTTCGGCGCGACGCGTCGCGGTGCCGCCGATGTGGAAGGTACGCATCGTGAGCTGGGTTCCCGGCTCGCCGATCGACTGCGCGGCGATCACGCCGACCGCCTCGCCGAGGTTGACCATCTCGCCGCGCGACAGGTCGCGCCCGTAGCACTTGCTGCAGACCCCGAACGGAATCTCGCAGGTGAGCACCGAGCGGATCCGGATGCGCTCGATGCCCGCATCGTGGATGATCCGCACCTTCTCTTCGTCGAATTCCTCGCCCGCCTTCACAAGCACGTCGTCGGTGAGCGGATCGTGCACATCCTCGAGCGCGACGCGCCCGAGAATGCGCTCGCCGATCGGCTCGATGATCTCGCCGCCCTCGACGAGCGGGCCGGTCTCGATGCCGTCGGTCGTCCCGCAGTCGATCTCGCGAATGATCATGTCCTGCGAGACGTCGACCAGCCGGCGCGTGAGGTAGCCGGAGTTCGCCGTCTTGAGCGCGGTGTCGGCGAGGCCCTTGCGCGCGCCGTGGGTCGAGATGAAGTACTGCAGAACGGACAGACCCTCGCGGAAGTTCGAGGTGATCGGCGTCTCGATGATCTCGCCCGACGGCTTGGCCATCAGGCCGCGCATTCCCGCGAGCTGGCGCATCTGCTGCGCGGAGCCGCGCGAGCCGGAGTCGGCCATCATGTAGATGGAGTTGAAGCTCGGCACCGTGGTGTCCGCGCCGTCCGGGCCGCGCACGGTCTCCGAGCCGAGCTGCTGCAGCATCTGGCCCGCGATCTCCTCGGTCGCGTTCGCCCAGATGTCGATCACCTTGTTGTAGCGCTCGCCGTCGGTGATCAGGCCCTCCTGATACTGCTCTTCGATGCGCGCCACCTGCTTGTTGGCGGCCTCGATCACCCGCTGCTTGTCCTTCGGGATCTTCATGTCGTCGATGCAGATCGAGATGCCCGCGCGGGTCGCGTTCTGGTAGCCGAGCGTGCGCAGCCGGTCCGCGAGGATCACCGTCGCCTTGTTGCCGAGACGCCGGTAGGCCTGGTCGATCAGCTCGCCGAGCGCCTTCTTGTCCATCACCTGGTTGATCAGCTCGAACGGGATCTCGTCGGGCACGATCTCGCGCAGCAGGATGCGTCCCGTGGTCGTCTCGACGAGCTTGCCGTCGATGCGCACCTGGATCGCCGCGAGCAGATCGAGCACGCCCGCGTCGTAGGCGATGCGCACCTCCTCGGGGCTCGAGAAGCGCATGCCGCTGCCGCGCACGTTGCGCCCTTCGCGGGTCATGTAGTAGCAGCCGAGCACGATGTCCTGGCTCGGGCCGATGATCGGGCGCCCCGTCGCCGGGCTGAGGATGTTGTTGGTCGACATCATCAGCACGCGCGCCTCCATCTGGGCCTCGACGGAGAGCGGCACGTGGACCGCCATCTGGTCGCCGTCGAAGTCCGCGTTGAAGGCCGCGCAGACGAGGGGGTGCAGCTGGATCGCCTTGCCGTCGATCAGGATCGGCTCGAAGGCCTGGATGCCGAGCCGGTGCAGCGTCGGCGCGCGGTTGAGCAGCACCGGATGCTCCTGGATCACCTCGGCGAGGATGTCCCAGACTTCCGGGTGCTCCTTCTCGACCATCTTCTTCGCGGCCTTGATCGTCGTCACGTAGCCGCGCTGCTCGAGCTTCGAGTAGATGAAGGGCTTGAACAGCTCGAGCGCCATCTTGCTCGGAATGCCGCACTGGTGCAGGCGCAGCTCGGGGCCGATCACGATCACCGAGCGGCCCGAGTAGTCGACTCGCTTGCCGAGCAGGTTCTGCCGGAAGCGGCCGGTCTTTCCCTTGAGCATGTCCGAGAGCGACTTGAGCGGGCGCTTGCTCGGACCCGTGATCACGCGGCCTCGGCGCCCGTTGTCGAACAGCGCGTCGACGGACTCCTGCAGCATGCGCTTCTCGTTGCGGATGATCACCTCGGGCGCGTTGAGCTCCTGCAGCCGCTTGAGCCGGTTGTTGCGGTTGATCACGCGCCGGTAGAGATCGTTGAGGTCGCTCGTCGCGAAGCGGCCGCCGTCGAGCGGCACCAGCGGGCGCAGGTCCGGCGGGATCACCGGGATCACCTCGAGGATCATGTGCTCGGGCTTGTTGCCCGACTCGCGGAACGCGTCGAGCACCTTGAGCCGCTTGGAGATGCGCTTGCGCTTGGCCTCGCTGGTCGCCTCGCGCATCTCGGTGCGCAGCGCCTTGCACTCCTCCTCGACATTGAGCTTCGCGAGCATCTCGCGCACGGCCTCCGCGCCGATGCCGATCTCGAACGCGTCGCGCCCCCACTTCTCGCGCGCCTCGGCGAGCATCTCGTCGTTGAGCAGCTCTCCGAACGCCAGCGTGGTCTCACCGGGGTCGGTGACGATGAACGACTCGAAGTAGAGCACCTTCTCGATGTCGCGAAGCGAGATCTCGAGGATGTTCCCGATGCGCGAAGGCAGCGACTTGAGGAACCAGATGTGGGCCACCGGCGTCGCCAGCGTGATGTGCCCCATCCGCTCGCGCCGAACCTTCGACTGGATCACCTCGACGCCGCACTTCTCGCAGACGACGCCGCGGTGCTTCATGCGCTTGTACTTGCCGCAGTTGCACTCGTAGTCCTTGACCGGCCCGAAGATCTTGGCGCAGAACAGCCCATCGCGTTCCGGCTTGAAGGTCCGGTAGTTGATCGTCTCCGGCTTCTTGACCTCGCCGAACGACCACTCGCGGATCTTCTCCGGAGACGCGATCGAAATCCGCAGCGCGTTGAACGCGAGCGGATCCTTGGGCTTTTCGAACAGGTTGTAGAGATCGCGCAAAGCGGCTCCCCCAAACGGTTTGTTAGTTCTTGTCTTCCATCAATTCGATGTCGAGACCGAGCGCCTGCAGCTCCTTCACCAGCACGTTGAAGCTCTCGGGCAGGCCCGGCTCGAGCACGTTCTCACCCTTCACGATCGACTCGTAGATCCGTGTGCGCCCGAGCACGTCGTCGGACTTCACGGTCAGGAACTCCTGCAGCGCGAACGCCGATCCGTAGGCCTCCATCGCCCAGACCTCCATCTCGCCGAGGCGCTGGCCGCCGAACTGCGCCTTGCCGCCGAGCGGCTGCTGGGTCACGAGGCTGTACGGCCCGATACTGCGCGCGTGGATCTTGTCCGCCGCGAGGTGGTGGAGCTTCATGATGTAGAGCACGCCGACCGTCACATCCATGTCGAACGGCTCGCCCGTGCGGCCGTCGAACAGCACCGTCTGGCCCGTGAGCGGCATGCCCGCGCCGTCGAGCTCGGCGCGGATCTCCTCCTCGCTCGCTCCGTCGAAGACCGAGGTCGCGAGGTGCACGCCGTGCCGCGCATCGTGCGCGAGCGCGATGATCGTCTCGTCGCTCGCCTCGTCGAGGCGCTTCGCGATGCGCGGGTCGCCGTACACCTCCTTGAGCCGATCGCGCAGCGCGGCGACGCTGCTCGATCGATAGTCGGCGAGCAGCTCGTCGACACGCCGACCGAGGCCGTGGGCCGCGAGGCCGAGGTGCGTCTCGAGCACCTGGCCGACGTTCATTCGCGACGGCACGCCGAGCGGGTTGAGCACGATGTCGACGGGCGTGCCATCCGCCATGAACGGCATGTCCTCCTCGGGGAGGATGCGCGAGATCACGCCCTTGTTGCCGTGGCGCCCCGCCATCTTGTCTCCCACGGAGAGCTTGCGCTTGATCGCGAGATACACCTTGACCATCTTGAACACGCCAGGCGGCAGCTCGTCACCGCGCTTGAGGCGCGCGATCTTCTCGTCGAACACCGCCTTGATGATCGCCGCCTGGTCGTCGGATCCCTGGTAGAGCCGGTCGACCTGCTCCTGCGTGCGCGCGTCGGCGAGCTGGATGTCGCGCCAGCGTCGAGTCGGCATCGCGCTCAGGATGGCGTCGGTGATCGTGTCCTTGGCGTCGAGCCAGGTGGTCTCGGTGCGGTCGTCGCCGACGCGGTTCGCGGCCTTCTTTCCGGCGATCAGCTCGCGGATCTTGCGCGCGACGCTGTCGCGGATGATCCGCACCTCGTCCTCCTGGTCCTTGCGCAGGCGCTCGATCTCCTGCTCCTCGATCGCCTGGGCGCGCTCGTCCTTCTCGACTCCGCGCCGCGAGAAGACCTGCGCGCCGATCACGGTTCCGCTCACGCCGGGCGGCAGGCGCAGCGAGGTGTCGCGCACGTCGCCGGCCTTCTCGCCGAAGATCGCGCGCAGCAGCCTCTCCTCGGGCGAGAGCTGCGTCTCGCCCTTCGGCGTGATCTTCCCGACCAGGATGTCGTCGGACTTGACCTCGGCGCCGATGCGGATGATCCCCGACTCGTCGAGATCCTTGAGCGCCTCCTCGCCGACGTTCGGGATGTCGCGGGTGATCTCCTCCTTGCCGAGCTTGGTGTCGCGCGCGACCGATTCGTACTCCTCGATGTGGATCGAGGTGTAGGAGTCGTCCTTGACGACGCGCTCGGAGATCAGGATCGAGTCCTCGAAGTTGTACCCGCCCCAGGGCATGAACGCGACCACGACGTTGCGTCCGAGCGCGAGCTCGCCGTTGTCCGTCGCCGGTCCATCGGCGATCACCTGCCCGCGCTTGACGCGATCGCCGCGCTTGACGATCGGCTTCTGGTTGATGCAGGTGTTCTGGTTGGAGCGCTGGTACTTGATGAGGTTGATGATGTCGATGTTCGAGCCCATGCCGTCGTCGTCGTCGGGCTTGATCACGATGCGCGCGGCGTCGACGGACTCGACCACGCCATCCCGCTTGGCGACGACCGTCACGCCCGAGTCGCGCGCCACCACCGCCTCGATTCCGGTGCCGACGAGCGGAGCCGCCGCTCGCATCAGCGGAACCGCCTGGCGCTGCATGTTCGAGCCCATCAGCGCGCGGTTGGCGTCGTCGTTCTCGAGGAACGGGATCAGCGAAGCGGCGACCGATACGAGCTGGTTCGGCGACACGTCCATCATCTGCACGTCGGTGGGCGGAACCATCACCGACTCGCCGCCCACGCGCGACAGCACGGTCTCGCGCACGTAGCGGCCCTCGGAGTCGATCGGTGCGTTCGCCTGCGCGATGGCGAGATCTTCCTCGTCGAGCGCGGTGAGGTACTTCACCTCGTTGGAGACCCTGCCGTCGCTCACCGCCCGGTAGGGCGTCTCGATGAAGCCGAGATCGTTCACGCGCGCGAAGGTCGAGAGCGACGCGATCAGGCCGATGTTCGGGCCCTCGGGCGTCTCGATCGGACAGATCCGGCCGTAGTGGGTCGGGTGCACGTCGCGCACCTCGAAGCCCGCGCGCTCGCGGGTGAGGCCGCCCGGCCCGAGCGCGGAAAGCCTCCGCTTGTGGGTCACCGCCGAGAGCGGATTGGTCTGGTCCATGAACTGGGAGAGCTGGCTCGACCCGAAGAACTCCTTGATCACGGCCGACACGGGCTTGGAGTTGATCAAGTCGTGCGGCATCAGCGTCTCGATCTCCTGGAGCGACATCCGCTCCTTGATCGCGCGCTCCATCCGCACCAGGCCGATGCGATACTGGTTCTCGAGCAGCTCTCCGACGACGCGCACGCGGCGATTGCCGAGGTGATCGATGTCGTCGACCCGCTTCGCGGGATCGACTCCGTTCTTGAGGTCGACCAGGTACTTCACCGCTGCGAGGATGTCCTCGCGGCGCAGCGTCGGCAGCTCCGCGAGCGGAATCTCCTCCGTGATGCCCTTCGGGCCCTGCGGCTGGAACGCGACGCGCTCGTTCGGATCGAAGCCGAGCTTGTGGTTCACCTTCAAACGGCCCACGCGCGACAGGTCGTAGCGCTCGGCGTTGAAGAACAGGTTGTTGAACAGGTTCGTCGCGGTCTCGCGCGTCGGCGGATCGCCGGGCCGCAGGCGCCGATAGATCTCGATGATCGCCTCTTCGGCCGACAGCACCTTGTCGGCGCTGAGCGTGTCGCGCAGCGCCATGCCGGAGGTGAGCGGATCGAGGTACAGCAGCGGAAACTCGGTGATGCCGCGATTCTTGAACTCCTCGAGGTGGGATTCCGCGAGCTCCTCGTTGCACTCGAGCAGCACCTCGCCGGTCGTCTCGTCGACGATGTCCACGGGCGCGACGCGCTTGACGGCATCCGTCCGGATCAGGTCCTCGATGCCGATCTGGATCCACTTGATGCCCGCCTCGGTGATCTTGCGCATCCCCGACGCGGTGATCTTGCGGTCCTTGCGCACGAGAACGTTCCCGTCGTCGTCGCGGATCTCGCGCGTGCAGCGCTGGCCGACCAGCAGGCTCGGCACCACGCTCTTCATGATCTTCTTGCTGTCGATGCGGATCGTCTCCGCCTCGTAGAAGTGCGCGAGCAGCTCCTCGGGCGAGTAGCCGAGCGCCTTGAGCAGCACGGTGGCGTGGATCTTGCGCCGTCGATCGATGCGCGCGAACAGCAGATCCTTGTGGTCGAACTCGAGGTCGAGCCA
>DASPGF010000221.1:0-8061 GCA_035620755.1 Myxococcota bacterium | reverse complement strand
ATGAGCGACGCGCCCGCGCCCGGCCGCACCAGCAGCCATTCGATCGCCGCCTCGACGCCGTCGAAGCGCGCCAGGCAGTCGTGCGCGAGCAGGCCCGCGGGCGGCGCGCGCCGCGGCGCGGCGCCGCGACCGACGTCGCCGAGCCACACGACCGCGAGCCCGGCTTCGTTCACGCCCGCGAGTGGCTCGGCGCGCCAGGGCTGCGTGAGCTCGAGAGAGCGGAAGCCGCTCTCGGGTCGGCTCCGGCGCAAGATTGCGCAATCCGGAAGCGTGCGCGCGAGCAACCCCATACCGTCGCGGGTGCGAGCCGCGGCGCACGGGCCCGGCCCGCTCGCCGCGCAGTCGGCGCGCGCGCCGGCGACGAGCTCGGATGCGAGCCACGCGATCGGAACACCGGCGGCGTGCGCGAGCGCTTCGAGCAGCTCCGACTGGCGCGGGCAGAAGCGGCGAATCTCGCGCCGCAGCCAGCGGGTCTCGCGCGATCCACCCAGCCGCAGCTGCGCGCGAGTCGAGCGCGCGAGACGCGCGAAGGCCGCTTGCAGCGCGTCGCGACACTGCCGCCCCTGATCGAATCCGAGGTCGCGAGGAGCGCCTTCGCACTCGATGAGCCGCATCACGAAGCGGGTCGGATCTCGCTCTCGATCTCGAGCACGGCGTTGAGCGATCCGCTGCGGTAGCCCTCGAGGTCGAGGGAGATCCAGCGGAAGCCGAGCGGCTTGATGGCGGCCACGATCGCGCGCGCGGTCTCGGCGCAGAGTGCGCGCGGCAGCTCGTCGGGCGCGATCTCGATCCGCGCCACGTCGCCGTGATGCCGCAGCCGCACCTGGCGGAAGCCGAGCGCGCGCAGCGCGTCCTCTCCGCGCTCGATCTGCCGCAGCCGCGCCGGCGTCACCTCCGTTCCGTACGGCAGGCGCGACGACAGGCACGCGGACGCGGGCAGATCGGCGGTCGGCAATCCCGCCTCGCGCGACAGCGCGCGGATCTCGCGCTTCGTGAGCCGGGCGTCGAGGAACGGCGACAGCACGCCGTGCTCGTCCGCCGCGCGGTGGCCCGGGCGAAAGTCGCCCGTGTCGTCGACGTTCACGCCGTACGCGACCGCGTCGAAGCCGAGCTCGTCGCGCAGCGCGCCGAGCACCTCGAACAGCTCGGTCTTGCAGTGGTAGCAGCGGTCCGGTCCGTTCGCGCGGTATCGCGGGTTCGCGATCTCCTGCGTGCGCACGAACCGATGCGGAATGCCGAACTCGGCGCTCACGCGCTCGGCCATCGCGCGATGGCTTGCGGGATACGAGGGCGATTCGGCGGTCACCGCGAGCGCGGCGTCCCCGAGCACGCGGTGCGCCGCAAAGGCGAGGTAGCTCGAATCCACGCCACCCGAGAACGCGACGAGCACACGCCCCGCGCCTCGCAGCGAGGCGGCGAGCGCAGCCTGCTTGTCGACGATTTCGGAGCGCGTCTCCACGGCTCCAAGGTACGAGGGGGCTCAGGGTGGGTCAACACTCGGCCGAAGTGGAGCGAGGCCTACCGCGCACTATGCTTGGCGCGGGTGAGGGGGAGGCGATGGCGAAGCTGCGAGTCGGACTCCTGTTCGGGGGGCGCTCGGTCGAGCACGAGGTTTCGCTGGTCTCGGCGACGTCGATCCTCGGCGCGCTCGATTCCACGCGCTACGACGTGACGCTCGTGGCGGTCGATCCCGACGGACGCTGGCATCTCGGACCCCCCGAGCTGCCCGCGACGCTCGCCGCGCTGAAATCGGTGGTACACGGCGAAGAGGTCGACCTGCCGGCCACCCCCGGGCGCTCGACACTGATCCCGGTCGACGAGAGCTCGTCCGTGGGTGCGGCCAAGCTCGACGTGATCTTCCCGGTGATCCACGGCCGCGGAGGCGAGGACGGCGCGCTGCAGGGCTTGCTCGAGCTCGCGGGCATCCCGTACGTGGGCGCGGGCGTGCTCGGCTCCGCGCTCCAGATGGACAAGGAGGTCAGCAAGCGGCTGCTGCGCGCGGCGGACCTGCCGGTCGCGCCGTGGCGCTGCGTGCGCGCGCACGAGCTGCGCGCCGGAGATGCGATCGCGGATTCGCTGATCGACGCGCTCGGCCTGCCGTTGTTCGTCAAGCCTGCCAACCAGGGCTCGTCGGTCGGCATCTCGAAGGTCGCGCGCCGCGAGCAGCTGCTGCGCGCGCTGCGCGAGGCCGCGCGCTACGACACCAAGATCCTCGCCGAGCGCGCGATCGACGCGCGGGAGATCGAGGTCGCGCTGCTCGGCAACGACCCGATCGAGGCTTCGATCCCCGGCGAGATCCGCACGCCGCACGAGTTCTACGACTACGACGCCAAATACCTCGCGAAGGACACCGAGCTGCTGATCCCCGCTCCGATCGACGACGCGCTCGCGCAGAGGGTCCGCCGACTCGCAGTCGACGCGATGGTCGCGCTCGAGGGCGCGGGCATGGCGCGCGTCGACTTCCTGCTCGATCGCCATTCGGGCGAAGTCTTCATCAACGAGGTCAACAGCATTCCCGGCTTCACGAAGGGATCGATGTACCCGCTCCTGTGGCAGGCGTCCGGCCTTTCGTATGCGGCGCTGCTCGACCGCCTGATCGAGCTCGCGCTCGAGCGCCACGAGATCGGCACAGCGCTCGAGACGCGCTACGACCCGACGCGGTAACCGAGCGCTCGCAGCTGATCGAGCCGCAACGCATCGACATCGACGGTTTCACTCTCCGCTCCCCAAGGTGGCGCGGCGCTCTGCAGATGCGCATCGATCTGCTCCAACATCGCCCGCAGCTTCGTCGGGTCGCGAGCGGCGCGATTGGCCGCCTCGAGCGGATCGGCGCGGCGATCGTAGAGTGCCGCGGAATCGATCTGGCCGGGCTGCACGATCAGACGCGCGTCCGCATCCGTAATCGACACCAGCAGCCGCGGCGCGCCTCGGCCACCCCAGTGTTGGTCCAGCTGCGAGATCACGGGCCTCGCGGGCTCGGCCGAGCCGCGCCGATTCGACGCGTCGTGCGCAGCGATGATTCGCGGCAGCTGCGAGCGCCCGTCCACGCCGGCCAGCGGCGGCGCTCCGAGCAGATCGAGCAGCGTGGGCCACACGTCGACGTTTCCGATCGTCTCCGCGACGCGAATTCCCGGCTCGAGCCGCAGCGGAGCAATGATCACGAACGGGACCTCGACGACTTCACGGTGGAGGTCGTAGCCGTGCCCTTCCCGGCCGTGCTCGAGGAAGGCTTCGCCGTGATCGGACGCGATGGCGACCACGGTTCGTGCCATCGCGCCCGAGTCGTCGAGCGCCTGCACGATCGCGCCGATCACGCGATCCGTCCAATCGAGCGCGCGATCGTAGGCGTCCGAATAGCTCGGGCCGAAGTCGTCGGCGTCGTCGTCGAATACGTACTGATGCAGATCCATCAGATGCAGATACAAGAAGAACTTCCGCTCGCCGAACTGCTCGAGGAAATCTCGGGCCGCGATCAGCACATCCTCGTCGGTGCCGCCGATCGAAGCGGCGGCCGGCGAGCGGCGCTCCAGCCGATCGGCCGTTCCCGCCTTCGGTGTGTAGTAGACGTCGAAGCCTTGATCGAACCCGAAATTCGCAGCCACCCAGCCGTTGCGCCAGATGCCGACGGTTCGGTAACCCGTCCGCTCGAGAATCTCGGCCGGCATCTCCGCCGCGGCGGGCAGCGCGCTGTCGAAGCGCGAGACGCCATTCGCGGCTGGATACGTCGCAGTCCAGAGCGACGCCATCGAGGTCTTCGTCCAGCTCGACTGGGCGATCACGCGCTCGAAGGTAATGCCGCTCTGCGCGAGCGCGTCGATGACGGGCGTGGTGCGACGCCGGTAGCCGTAGAGGCTCATGCGATCAGCGCGTAGCGTGTCGACGACGATGAACACGAGGCTCAAGTCGACTCGCGAGCGCAGCGCGAGCAGCTCTGAAACGGTTCCACGAGGTCGAGATGGAACGCGCATCTGGAACTGCGATCCCGCGATCGCTCCGAGCAGGATCGCGGCTGCGGTGAAGTACACCGCAGCGGATCGCTTGCGCGCTGCTGCCATCGGCTACCCGCGCAGGCGCCGATAGCCGAGCAGCGCGAGAGCCATCGCGCCCGGCCCGAGCACGAGCAGCGGGATCGGCTCCGGGGCGAAGCGCAGCGTGATGCGGGTGAACAGCGCCTGTCGCTCGCTGTAGCCGCCCGGAACGCCCTCGGTGAACACCTGGGTCGGCGCGATCAATTGGATCACTCCGCCGAGCTTTGCAGCGGTCGACGCGTTCGAGAGCGGCCCGCGCGCGTAGCCCGTCGCCATCGCCGTGATGATCCCTCCGACCGTCGATTGGAGAAGGGTCGCGGGCGCGAGCTGCCAGGGCGCGTGGTGCAAAGAGACGCGAAACCCCGTCGTGTTGCCCGCCGTCACGGTGCCGCCGATTCCCACGCCGCGCGTGCCGTTCTGGGTGAGATCGAGCTCGACCGTGGTGCTGCTCAAGCAGCCGGAGAACAGCAGGCAGATGCGCGCGATGCCCGAGATCGGAAGCTCGTTCTGCGTGAGCTTCGAAGGCGTCGTGGTCGCATGGGAGAGGTCGAAGAACGCTCCGCTCCGACCGCTCACGCCGCGCAGGTCGTACGACTTGACGAGCGCGGTCACGACTGGATCCGTGAAAGGAACCGGGTCGCTGTCGCCGAAGAGGATCGGGCCGAGCTGTAGGCTCACCAGCCGATCGCCGCCCGCGACGGGATTCACGCTCGCGACGCCGACGCCGCCGAGATGCAGCGGCGCGGTCGTCCCGTATTCGACGCTGAGCGTCGCCTCGACTTCCATCACCGTCGCGGACGCGCGCGCCGCGAGCGCGATCTCGACGGCGACGAGTGACCCAGCGCTCAACACGAGCCCGCGCAGCGCGCGGTGGCTCACCGTCCATCTGGCCTTCCGACGCCCCAAACCGGTGTCTCTCCCGCCTTCCGGCTGTTCGATCGTCCGGAATTGTATCAGCTGTAGGCGCCGAACTGGGGAATGATCTCACGGGCTTCGAGCGCACCCGGATCGTCGCGCCGGCGGCTTCGCCACGAGGTCGACGCGCGTGGTGTCACTCGTATAATGGCGCTCTCGTGCGCTGCCTGGAGCCCGCGCATTCGGAGCACCCCACCGTCGCGGGAGCGTCGGTCCACGCGCGGCTGCCGCGGCTTGCGCGTGCAGCCTCCGCGTCGGCGATCCTGATGCTGCTCGCAGCGTGCGGCTGCGATGCCGACGGCGAGCAGCGCATGGCGTCGGCGCGCGCGCTCCAGCAGTCGGGTCGATTCCAAGCGTCGATCGCTTCGTTGCAGGAGCTGCTGGCCAGCTCGCCCGGTCATCCCGAAGCCCTGTATCGGATCGGTGTCGCGCTCTCGCGCAGTGGAAACCCGAGCCGCGCGATCTGGGCGCTCGAGAAGGCGCGCGAATCGGATGCGTTTCGCTTTCTCGCCGACTTCGAGCTCGCTCGCGCACAGCTGCAGCTCCGCAACTTCGAGGCATCGATTCGCGCAAGTGACCGGGCGCTCGCGTCGGCACCCGATCACCTCGAAGCGCGGCGCGTGCGCGCGCAGGCGCTCGTCGGCGCACACCAATTCGAGGCCGCTCTCGCCGATTCGAGCCGGCTGATCACGCTCGATCCAAGCGACTACGAAGCGCTCGTCGTCCACGCGACCGCGTTAGCAGAGCTGGGCCGCGCGCGCGAAGCCGAGCTCGCACACGACCGGATCAAGGCGGTGGGTGCGGCGTCGGGCGATCCCGATCTCGCCGAGCGAGGCTGCATCGCACCGGCATTGTTCGCGGAGCGGAACCTCACCGATCTCGCGCGCGCGGAGGCGCTGTACGCGGATTGCGCGTCGAGGTTTCCCGCGGGCCGAATCGCCGTGTCTCGAATTGCCGAGTTCTACGAGGGGAACGGCCAACCGGAGCGCGCGGTAGAGGAGCTGAAGCGCGCGCTCGAGCGCGCACCGGACAACGTGTGGCTTCGCACGGCGCTCGCCGCGCGTCTGGACCAGCGAGGTCGCGCGGCCGATGCCGAAGCACTTCTGCGAGAGGCCTTCGATGGATCCGGCGCCACCGCAGCGGGCGTGGCGCTCATCGATCACTATCGACGACAAGGGCGGCCCGAGCGCGCGCTCGCGTTGATCGATCGAATTCGCGCGGAGCGCGCATTCGACCGCGGAGAGCTCGCGTTCGTGCGAGCGGATCTGCTCGTCGACGTCGGCGAGCTCGATCTCGCCGAAGCTCTTGCGCGCGACCTCGCGGATCCCAGCCGCGCGAACCTGATCCGCGGTCGTGTCCTGCTCGCGCGCGGCAACCCGCGGGCGGCGCTCGCAGCGCTCAGCGAGGGAATCGCGAGCTGGCCGAGCAACGCCGGCGCGCGCTACATCGCAGCGATCGCCGCCCTCCAGCTCGGTGACTCGGAGCGCGCGATGATCGAGCTGCGCGAGTCGGTGCGCGCAGACCCCGCTGCAAGCGACGCCGCGCGCGTGCTCGCACGCCTGTGCTACGAGCGCCGCGCGTACGATCAGGCACTTGCGTTCTCGGCGATCGCTCAGAGTTACTCTGATCCGGATCGTCGCCTGGGCGACCACCAGCTGGACGCGCGTGCCTGGACCGCTCTCGGAGAGCTCGACCGCGCGCGCTCGGCGATCCGGCAGCTCGCAGCGACCCCCGGGCACTCGGGGGTCGCAGCAGGGGAGATCGGGCTGCTCGAGCGAACGAGCCACGGTTCGCAGGCGGCCGCTGCTGCAGTCGAGGCGCTCGACCTCGATGTCGCCGATGCCGAGAACGAGCCTGCCCTGCGATCGCTCGTTACCGATTGGGTGGCCCTCGGCGAGCCGCAGCGCGCGCTCGCGGCGATCGAGGACGCGCTGCGCGCGCGACCGGCGGCGTCTCTCCACTCGTTGATGGGAGCCGCGCTCGCGCGAGTGGGGCGCGCGCACGACGCGAGCAGCGCGTTCGAGCGCGCGCTCGCGGTCGACAGCGAGCACCCCGAAGCGCTTGGCGGGCTGGCCGCGCTCGCGGCAGCGCGCGGCGACCGCAACGCTGCGCGCGCACTCTTCGATCGCGCCGCGCAGCGTGACTCAGGAGACGCGGGCTACGCGTTCGCGGCCGCGCAGCTCGAGCTCGCCGCCGGGAACACGCGCAACGCCGAGCTGCGGCTGCGCGCGATCGTGCGCCGCCATGCGGGGCACGCGGGCGCGCGAAACGACCTCGCGTGGCTGCTCGCGATCGAGGAGCGCGAGCTCGATTCGGCGCTCGCGTTCGCGAAGCAGGCAAGCGAGCTCGCCGCCGATGCGACGACGCTCGACACGCTCGGCTTCGTGCACCTGCAGCGCGGCGAGATCGACGCTGCCATCGGGCCACTCGAAGCGGCGATCGCGCTCGACGCAGACGCGCCGAGCGCGCGCTACCACCTCGCGCTCGCGCTGCTCGAGAGCGGCGAGCGCAAGCGGGCTCGCGCGGAGCTCGAGCGCGCGCTCGCGATCGGCGACTTTCCCGAAGCGGAGGATGCACGTCGCAAGCTCGCGGTGCTCGGCGCGGAATCGAGCGCGGCGCGGCGCGCGCGCTCGGACGACTAGGCGCTCGCGCTCCTCGCACCGGCGCGCGGCACGCGGCCCCAGACGTAGCGCGCGGCGCCGCCGGGCAGGAATGCGACCTCTGCGATGCTCTCGAAGCCGGCCGCGAGAAGGGCCTCGCAGAGCTCGGCGCGATCGGGAAGCCCATACAGATTCTCGTGTGCGCGCAGGTAGAGATCGAACGCCGCGACGTTCGCGCCGAAGCCCATGAAGCGAGCCACGGCGCGATCCGAAACCACGAGCGTCTGGATCGCGACCACGCCGCCGGGAATCAGCCGCGAGAAGATCCGATCGAACAGCGCGCGGCGCTTGCCCGGAGCGAAGTAGTAGAGGTTGTTGTTGAGCAGGATCAGGTCGTACGAGCCCGGGTCGAGCTCGAGACCGGGGAACTCGCCGATGCGGATCTCGCTTCGCCGCGAGAGATCGGCCGCATGCAGGTTGCGTGTCGCGATCTCCGCGACGTCCGGATCCTGCTCGAT
>DASPGF010000220.1:0-3020 GCA_035620755.1 Myxococcota bacterium | reverse complement strand
CTTCGTGTTCGCGCTGCAGTGCATGTCGACGCTCGCCGTGATGCGGCGCGAGACCAACTCCTGGCGCTGGCCTGCGTTCGCGTTCGGCTACCTGCTCGCGCTCGCCTACGCGGCGAGCTTCGCCACGCACCGCATCGTCGCGAGCCTCGTCGCGTGACGCGTTCGCTCGCGGCGCGAAAGCCGCGGCCGCGCTGCGGGCGGCGGCGGCGCGGCGCGTCGGATAGGCTTGCGCGCGTGACGCTCGGGCGATCCATCGCGCTGATCGCGCTCGCGGGCTGTGCGGCCGCGTGGGCGGGCTGCACGACCACGAAGAGCATCTACGAGAAGCAGGGCACGAAGGTGCAGCTCGTGTCGAAGCGAGGTCAGGACCTCGACCTGAGCCACCCGATCACGATCGCGCCCGTGCGGCTGACCTACATCCTCTCGTCGATCGACATCCGGTTTTCGAGCGGCGACAACCAGCAGCGCGGCCCCGCGATTCCGCTCGAGTCGCTCGACGCGATCGCCGAGGGGCTCGCGCGCGGCCTGCGCGAGGCGGGGCCGAACCAGCGCGTCGTCGTCTACTCGGTTCGCCGCGCCAAGCGCTTGAAGATCTTCGACGCGAACTTCCTCACGAGCTTCGTCGCCTACGCGCAGGGCGACTTCCTCTACGTGCACCTCTCGCGCGCGGACTGGGAGATTCCGCCGCGCCGGGAGGACAACCTGCCCGAGCCGGAGATCGGCGAGCATCCGATGCAGTTTCGCGTGCTGCCGAGCAAGGCGATGAAGCCCGTCGACGAGCAGAGCGTCGCGATCGCGTGGCGCGACGACACCTTCTCGAAGCCCACGCGCCTGCGCATGACGCCGACGGGAGGGATGGTGCGGCGCACCATCCTGATGGAGAGCGACGAGCCCGAGGCCGACTCGGGTGCGGGCGAAGCGAAGCCCGATCCCGAGCTCGCGGTGCCGTCGGGGATCTCGCCCGCGACGCTGCGAGACCTCGCGGATCTCGAGGAGCAGCGCCAGCGCGGCCAGATCAACGAGTACGACTACGAGCAGCGGCGGCGCGAGATCCTCGCGGCCGACCCCGCCGCACGATCGAACTGACCGCGGACCCGCGACGCGCGCTCACTCGACGTAGCCGAGGCTCCTGAGCAGCTCGAGCTCCGCGGGATCGCCGGCCGCGCTCGCCTCTTCGATCATGCGCGCGATCACGGGCTCGTAGGGAAACAGCACGAATCCTACGTCGAGCACCTCGATCGCCGCGGTACCCGCGCCCGCACCGCGCAGCTGGTGGGCGGTGGCGAAGTAGTCGCTCGCGGCGACGCGGCTCGGGTGGAGCCGCGCGAGGCGCTCGAGCTGCTGCTTGGCGTGCTCGCCGTGACCCGCGCGCGCGTGCGCTTCGAGGAGCGCGAGCTCGAGGCCCCACGAGGTCGCGTCGTCGAGCTCGTCGCGCGCGGCCGCGCCCGCTGCGCCGAGCGCGGCCTCCGCGCGCGCGATCGCGTCATCGTACGCCGCGTCGGCGAGCGCCGCGCGCACCGCGGCGAGCTGCTGCTCGCGCGACGTCGCAAAGCCGCAGCTCGCCGCGACAACCGCGAGCGCGCCCAGCCAGATCGCGCAGTGGCGCGCGCGCGCTGCGCGCGCCGTTCGGATCGACCGCGACGACAATCGCAAGGGATCTCCACGATTTCGGCCGCGTCGATCGAGGCCCGGCGCGGTCCGGATCGGGTAGTATAGCCGGCGCGGCCGGTGTCCAAGGTGCACGGGGCGCCCCGGCGAAGCGCCCGGCGCGCGGGCGTCTTCGGCGCCCCGTTTCGAGGCCGCGAGGAGAACATGGACGCCGCACGACTCCGGCGGGCCCCCGCCCGCCGCGCCGCGCTCGCCGCGCGCGCAGCACGCGCCGCACTCGCCGCTCACGCGGCGCTGCTGGGCTTGGCGCTGCTCGCGAGCGATGCGCACGCCTACATCGGACCCGGCGCGGGCTTCGCGCTCGGTGGATCGATGCTGGTGCTGCTCGTCACCTTCGCGCTCGCGTTCGCGATCATCCTCACCTGGCCGATCCGGCTCGCGCTGCGGCTGATCCGCGTCGGCAATCCGTATCGGCGCGCGCTCGCCAAGCGCGTCGTGATCCTCGGGCTCGACGGCATGGACCCGGGCTTCGCGACCAAGCTCATGCGAGAAGGTCGGCTGCCGAATTTCCAGAAGCTCGCCGAGCGCGGCGTGTTCCGCCCGCTCGCGACGAGCGTGCCCTCGATGTCGCCGGTCGCGTGGTCGACCTTCGCGACCGGCGTCGATGCGAGCCGCCACTGCATCTACGACTTCCTCACGCGCGACCCGTGCAGCTACGCGCCGCTGCTGAGCTCGACGCAGATCGGCGGCGCGAAGCGCGTGCTGAACATCGGCCGCTACGTGGTGCCGCTCGGCAAGGCGCGCATGAAGCTGCTGCAGAAGAGTCAGCACTTCTGGAAGCTGCTCGGCGAGAAGCACATCTTCTCGATCATCCAGCGCGTGCCGATCACCTTCCCGCCCACGCCATTCAAGAATGGGCTGCTGCTGAGCGGCATGTGCGTGCCGGACCTGCGCGGCAGCCAGGGCACGTTCTCGTTCTTCAGCACGGACAGCGAGGGCGGCGGCGCCAAGTTCATCGGCGGCGAGCAGACGGTGCTGCGCCGCGAGGGCAATCGCATCCGATCGCGCGTCGTCGGGCCCGACAACAGCGTGCTCAAGTCGGGTGGGCGCATGACGCTGCCCTTCACGCTGACGATCGCCGACGACGGCGGCTCGGCGCGCCTCGAGATCGACGGGGGCGCGCGCGTCGAGCTGCCGCTCAACGCGTACACGGACTGGGTCGAGCTGCGCTTCCGCGCGGGGCTCGGCATCGAGGTCAGCGGGATCGCGAAGTTCTACCTGATCTCGGTCGAGCCGCACGTGAACCTCTACATGACGCCGATCCACATCGACCCGGAGAACCCCGCGATGCCGATCTCGCACCCCGAGGTCTACGCGATCTACCTCGCGAAGAAGCAGGGCAAGTACGCGAC
>DASPGF010000219.1:0-3340 GCA_035620755.1 Myxococcota bacterium | reverse complement strand
CAGCTCTACATCCCGCGCACGGACGTCGTGTCCGAGGCTCCCGAAGACGGCGAGAGCATCGCGCTCGCGACCGGCCGCGGCGAATCCGTGCTCGTCGTGGAGGACGATCCCGCGCTCCGAAACATGATCGTGTCGTTTCTCCAGAAGCTCGGCTACGCCGTTCGCGCGGCGAGTAACGGCTCGGAGGCGCTCGCGATCGCGCAGCGGGCGGGCAGCATCGACCTGCTGCTCAGCGACGTGATTCTGCCGGGCGACTACTCCGGCCCGGAGCTCGCGGACGAGATCGCAGCGCGCGTCCCGGCGATCCGCATCCTGCTGATGTCGGGATACGCGGCGGACGCGCTCGAGCGACGGGCGACCTCGGCGCGCTACGCGACGCCGCTGCAGAAGCCGTTCAGCATGGGCAAGCTCGCGCAGGAGATCCGCGCCGCGCTCTCCGCTTAACGGCGCGGTCGCTCCCGCGCGCTCACGAGCGCGGCCGCGACGCTGCCGCCGTGCTCGTCGAGCAGCCGCGCGGCCTGCTCTTCGCTCAGCTGCGTCATCGAGGCGATGATGTCGATCGCGCGCTCGCGCAGCTTGCGCGAGCTCGGCACGAGATGGGTCATGAGGTTTCCCTCCACGTAGCCCAGCCGCACCATCACGGTCGTCGACAGCATGTGGAGGACCATCTTCTGCGCGAGGCCGGCCTTCATGCGCGTCGAGCCCGCGATCACCTCCGCGCCGGTGTCGGTGACGATGGCGATCTCGGCGGCTTCGGCGAGGGGCGAGCTGCGGTTGCAGGTGATCGCGATCCGGCGCGCGTCGGAGGTGTGCGCCTCGTCGAGACAGCTCAATACGAACGGCGTGTGGCCGCTCGCGGAGATCGCCACGACCGCATCGCCGGGCCGCAGGCCGCGCTGGCGCAGCTCGCACGGACCCGCGTAGACGTCGTCCTCCGCGCCCTCGACCGCGCGCGACAGCGCGCGCGCGCCGCCCGCGACGATCGCCTGCACGCGGCTCGGCTCGATGCCAAACGTGGGCGGGAGCTCCGCGCTGTCGAGGGCACCCATGCGTCCGCTCGTGCCCGCTCCCACGTAGAACCAGCGGCCTCCCCCGCCGAGCGTGCAGGCGAGCACGTCGACTGCCCGCTCGATGTCGGGCAGCGCCGCGGCCACCGCCGCGACCGCGCGCCCATCCTCGGCGTGGATCGCGGCGAGGATCTCGGCCGCGCTACGGCGATCGAGATCGCGCGTGGCGTCGAGCGTCGCCTCGGTGGACCGCTTGCTCTCCATCCGCAATCGTTTCGGCCTGCGGTGCGGGTTCATGAATGCCGCCGGCCATCCGAGCGAGCGCGGAAATGGGCTTCTTCGTCACGCAAAAGACCCTCGAACGCCTGGAATGGCATCGCGTTCGCGCGCTGCTCGCCGAGCGCGCGCGGACGCCCGCAGGGCGCCGGCGCTGCGCGCCCGAGGCCACGCAGCCCGGGCTCGCGGGAGCATCGCTCTTCGAAGCGACGCGCCACGGGGTGCTCGAACGGCTCAACGAGACCAGCGAGGCGCGGCGCATCCTCGCCGCGCGCGCGCTCCCGCCGCTTGCCGGCTGCTTCGACCTCGAGCGTTCGCTCGCGCGCGCGCACAGGGGCGGCGTGCTCGCCGCACGCGAGCTGCTCGAGATCGCCTCGACGCTTCGCTGCGCGCGTGACGTGAAGCGCTTCCTCGACGCGCGCCGCGAGCTGGCGCCCCACCTCGCCGAGCTCGGCGACACCCTCGCGGATCGGATCGAGCTGGAGCGCGAGATCAAGGGCGCGCTCGAAGCGTCGGGAGAGATCCGCGACCGCGCATCCGAGGCGCTCGCGCGAGCGCGACGAGAGGCGCGCCGGGTCGCCGCCGAGATCCAGGAGCGCGCGAGCCGCTACCTGCGCGACCCCGAGATCGCCTCGCATCTCTCCGACGACTACTACACGTTGCGCGGCGATCGCTACGTGCTGCCCGTGCGCGCCGATTCACGCGGCGCGATTCGAGGCATCGTCCACGACGCCTCGAGCTCGGGGATGACGCTCTACATCGAGCCCGAAGCGCTCGTCGAGCTCAACAACCAGCTCAAGCAGGCGGAGCTCGCGATCGAGCAGGAGACGCTGCGCATCCTGCGCGAGCTCTCGCGCGCGGCGGGCCTCGCCGCGGACGCGATCACCGCGAACGGCGCGACGCTCGAGGTGATCGACCTCGCGTTCGCGCGCGCCGAGCTCGCCGAAGCGCTCGGCGCGGTCGCGCCGGAGGTCGGAGAGGACGGCATCCTGTCGCTCCCCGAGCTGCGGCACCCGCTGCTACCCCGCGATCAGGTGGTGCCGAGCGATGTGAGGCTCGGCGGCGACTTCAGCGCGCTGATCCTGTCGGGCCCGAACGCGGGCGGCAAGACGGTCGCGCTCAAGGCGATCGCACTCGCCGCGCTGCTCGTGCGCGCGGGAATGCACGTTCCCGCCGCGAGCGGGGCGCGCGTCGATCTGTTCGACGAGGTGCTCGCGCACATCGGCGACGAGCAGGACCTGCGCGAGAACCTGTCGACCTTCTCGGCTCACGTGGCGATCCTCGCCGAGATCGCGCGCAGCGCGACGCAGCGCTCATTGGTCGCACTCGACGAGATCGGCGTCGGAACCGACCCCGGCGAGGGCGCGGCGCTCGCGCAGGCCGTGCTCGAGGCGCTCGCCGAGCGCGGCGTGCGCGTGGTCGCGACGACCCACTACAACCTGCTCAAGGAGATGGCGGAGGTCGACGCGCGCTTCGCGAACGCGAGCGTCGAGCTCGACCCGGAGACGCTCGAGCCCACCTATCGCCTGCGCATGGGACTTCCCGGCAGCTCCTCGGCGACGGCGATCGCGGCGCGCATGGGCCTCGACCCGCGGATCATCGCGCGCGCGAACGAGATCCTCGACCGCGAGGATCGCCAGCTCGACCGCGTGCTCGCCGAGCTCTCGGTGAGCCGCGCCGCGCTCGAGGCCGAGCGGCGCGAGATCGCGCAGCTGCGCGTGGAGACCGAGGCGGCGCGCGACGAGCACCGCGCGAAGCTCGAGAAGCTCCAGAGTCGCCGCGACAAGCTGTTCGCCGAGATGAGGCAGGATCTCGAGCGCGCGTTTCGCGACGCGCACGAGCAGGTCGCCGCGGCGATTCGCGAGCTTCAACGCGGCGGAGCACGCCGCGCAGCCGCGACGCGCGAGAAGCTGCACGAGATCGCGAGCGAGAGCGACGCCGCGCAGCGCGCAGCCGCGCTCGCCACCGCGCCCGCCGATACGCTGGATCCGATCGATTGGTCGCGCGCTCGCGTGGGCGATGCAGTGCGAATTCTCGACGCGGGCCGCGGCGTGCTC
>DASPGF010000218.1:0-5189 GCA_035620755.1 Myxococcota bacterium | reverse complement strand
CGCGTTCGGCGCTGCGCAGCCGGTCGTGCCCGTCTCGACGCTCGCCGCGCTCGCGCTCGCGGCCAACCCGACGCACGCGAGTGTCGTGCCGCTGCTCGACGCGCGGCGCGGCGAGCTCTATGCGGCCGCGTACGCGGGAGGTGACGTCGGCGCGGCTTCGCTCGGTGAGGGCGTCTACGGCATCGACGCGCTGTGCGAGCGGATCGCCACGCCCTGCGTGCTCGTCGGCGAGGGGGTCGCATTCGCGGGCGCCGCCATCGCGGCGGCGCTCGGCGCGGGCGTCACGCAGCTGCCGCCGCCCGAGGGCCGCGCGCGCGCGTGGCACGTCGGCCGGCTCGCCGCCGAGCAGATCGCGCTCGGCGCGGGGATCGATCCCGCGCAGCTCGCGCCGCGCTACCTGCGGCGCGCCGAGGCCGAGGCGAGGCGCACCGGTCAGCGCTTCGAGCCCGCGCCGCGCGCCCTCGAGCCGCGCTGAAATCGCGCGCCCCCGAGCCGCATTGAAGCCGCACGCCGCGCGCGCCGCGCTGCCGCTTTGGCAGGCGCGTCGGCGCTGGGGTATTTTCGGCCGTCCAGCGCCTTCGAGAGTCGGCGCCGCGCGCGCGAAGGCGAGATCTCCGGCCAGCCAGGCGACGCTCCCGCTCAGCCCAGCCAGCCCGTCGCGCGGGTCGCGCGCGAGGTCGCCCTGCGCGAGGCTGCGAGGCTTCGCTGGGTGTCTGGATCGTGCGAGAGCGGTGAACTGCGCATTCGACCGGCCGACGCGCCGGCTCCGAACGCGCCGCAGGGGGTCGAGAGCGATGGCGCTGAACATCTATTACGACAAGGATGCCGACCTCGGGCGGCTCGACGGCAAGACCGTGGCCGTGATCGGCTACGGGAGCCAGGGGCACGCGCACGCCCAGAACCTCCAGGCCTCGGGCGTGAACGTCGTGGTCGGCCTGCGCAAGGATTCGCGCTCGTGCGCGAAGGCCGAAGCCGCGGGCCTGCGCGTGCTCGCGCCGGCCGAGGCCGCGCGCGGCGCCGAGATCGTGATGCTCACGCTCCCCGACGAGACGGCGGCCCAGGTCTACGAGGAGCAGATCGCCCCGAACCTGCAGCCCGGCAACTACCTCGCGGTCGCCCACGGCTTCAACATCCACTTCGGAGCGATCGCGCCCGCCGAGGGCATCAACGTGTTCATGGTCGCGCCGAAGGGCCCGGGACACACGGTGCGCGCCCATTACGAGCAGGGACGTGGCGTGCCGTCGCTCGTGGCGGTGTCCGCGGATCCGTCCGGCGACACGCTGCAGATCGCGCTCGCCTACGCGAAGGCGATCGGCGCGGGGCGCGCGGGCATCATCGAGACGACCTTCCGCGAGGAGACGGAGACGGACCTGTTCGGCGAGCAGACGGTGCTCTGCGGCGGGCTCACGGCGCTCATGACGGCGGGCTACGAGACGCTCGTCGAGGCCGGCTACTCGCCCGAGATGGCCTACTTCGAGACCATCCACGAGGTCAAGCTGATCGTCGATCTGATCTACGAGGGGGGCATCGCCAACATGCGTTACTCGGTCTCCAACACCGCCGAGTACGGCGATCTCACGCGCGGCCCGCGCATCATCGACGCGCGCGTGCGCGAGCGCATGAAGGCGATCCTCGGCGAGATCCAGAGCGGCGCGTTCGCGAAGGAATTCATCCTCGAGAACCGCTCCGGCAGCGTGCAGTTCCGCGCGCTGCGCCGGCATGCCGAGAGCCACCCGATGGAGGCCGTGGGCGCGCGGCTGCGCAACCTCATGCCGTGGCTCAAGGAGAAGCGCCTCGTCGACCGCTCGAAGAACTGAGATGGCCGCCGCCGCGCACAGCTCCGCCGAGCGGAGCTTCGTCGAGCGGCCCACCGAGCTCGTGGTGCGGGACGGGCTCGCGTTCGCAGCGGCGCCGCTCGCGCTCGCGGGCGCGTGCGGCCTGCTCGGCTGGTGGATCGCGGGATATGCGCTGCTCGGCGTGGCGCTGCTCGTCGCGTGCTTCTTTCGCAATCCGCCGCGCGAGATCGCGGGCGACGAGCACAGCGTCGTCGCTCCGGCCGACGGGCGCGTGCTCGAGGTCGCACAGGTCGAGGGCGCCGACGGCGTGAAGTGGCTGCGCATCGGAATCTTTCTCTCGGTGTTCGACGTGCACGTCAACCGCTGCCCGCTCGCGGGCCGAGTGGTGGCCAAGAGCCGGGGCGGTCGCGCGTTTCGCGCGGCGTTCGATCCGCGCGCGGCGAGCGAGAACGCGCACTGCGCGCTCACGCTCGAGTCGGCCGGGGGCGTGCGCTTCCAGGTCGTGCAGATCGCGGGCTGGATCGCGCGCCGCATCGTGTGTCACCCCGAGATCGGCGAGTGGGTGCGGCGCGGCGACCGCTTCGGGCTGATCCGCTTCGGCTCGCGCACCGACGTGCTGCTGCCGCTCGGCGCGGTGCCGCGCGTGAAGCCGCGCGACCGCGTGCGCGGCGGCTGTACGATCGTCGCGCAGCTCGAATCCTCGGAGGCTCGAGCGATGGGAGCGGTGAGTGAATCGATCGATGAATCAGCGAACGGATGAATCGATGAAGGGATGAAGAGACGAGGGGATGACGAGATGGCGGTGACGGAAAGGGAAGACTTGGAGGCTCCGATCGAGGGCGATCCCGAGCCGCGCAGGCGCCGCGGCGCGGAGCACGGCGAACGGCTGCGGGGGCTGTTCCTGCTGCCGCACCTCGTCACCACGGGCGGGCTGTTCTTCGGCTTCTACGCGATCATCCACGCCTTCAACGACAAGCCCGAGCAGGCGGCGCTCGGCATCGTGCTCGCGGCCGTCTGCGACGCGATCGACGGTCGGCTCGCGCGCCTCACGCGCTCGACGAGCCGCTTCGGCCTCGAGTACGACTCGATCGCCGACACCGTCTCGTTTGGCGTCGCGCCCGCGATGCTCGCGTTCAGCGCGGGCCAGCTGCAGGTGCTCGGCCGCACGGGGTGGGTGATGGCGTTCCTCTACATGGCATGCGCTGCGCTGCGGCTCGCGCGCTTCAACGTCGCGCCGAGCCGCTACCGCGGCCGCTTCGAGGGGCTGCCGAGCCCCGCGGCCGCGAGCATGGTCGCGACCACGGTCTGGTTCGTCGGATACCTGCGCGAATTCGGCTTCGCGTTCTCGGTTCCCGCGGGCCTGATCGCCGCGGGCACCGCCGCGCTCGGTCTGCTGATGGTGAGCTCGATCCCCTACCGCAGCTTCAAGGAGATCGACCTCCGTCACTCTTACGGAACGGTGGTCTTGATGGTGTTCGCGATCGCGCTGATCATCATGGAGCCGAGCCTCACGCTGTTCGCGCTGTTCGTCGTCTATTGTGGGATGGGGCCCGTGGAGTGGCTGTGGCGCCGCCATACGGGGCGCGTGCTCGAGCTCTCCGAGCCGCCCCCGCAGCCCAATGAGGGATGAGTCATGAGCACCGAGTGGATCCGCATCTTCGACACGACCCTGCGCGACGGCGAGCAGTCGCCGGGCTGCAGCATGAACCTGCAGGAGAAGCGCCAGCTCGCGCGCCAGCTCGAGCGGCTCGGCGTCGACGTGGTCGAGGCCGGCTTCCCGATCGCGAGCGAGGGCGACTTCGAATCGGTGCAGGCGATCGCCGCCGACCTGCGCGACGCGGTGGTGTGTGGCCTCGCGCGCACCGGCAGCGCGGACATCGAGCGCGCAGCGCGCGCGCTCGAGCGCGCGAGTCGGCCGCGCATCCACACCTTCATCGCGACGAGCGACATCCACCTCCAGTACAAGCTCAAGCTCAGCCGTGCGCAAGTGCTCGAGGAGGTCGACCGCGCGGTGCGCCAGGCGCGCCGCTACTGCGACGACGTCGAGTTCTCGGCCGAGGATGCGACGCGCTCGGATCGCGAGTATCTCGTCGAGGTCTTCCAGACCGCGATCGAGGCGGGCGCCTCGACGTGCAACGTGCCCGACACGGTCGGCTACACGCAGCCCGAGGAGTACGCGGGGCTGATCCGCCACCTGATCGAGCGCGTGCCCGGCTCGCAGCGGGCGGTGTTCGCCGTCCACTGCCACGACGACCTCGGCCTCGCGGTCTCGAACAGCCTCGCGGCGGTGCTCGCGGGCGCGCGGCAGGTCGAGTGCACGGTCAATGGCATCGGCGAGCGCGCGGGCAACACCTCGATGGAAGAGGTGGTGATGGCGCTGCGCACGCGCCCCGACGTCTATCGGAACCTCGACACGAAGATCCGCGCGACCGAGATCTATCCCTCGAGCCGGATGCTGTCGACCATCATCGGTGTACCGGTGCCGCCCAACAAGGCGATCGTCGGCGACAACGCGTTCGCGCACGAGGCGGGCATCCACCAGGACGGCGTGCTCAAGGCGGCGATCACCTACGAGATCATGACGCCGCAGTCGATCGGGCGCCCCTCGAACGAGCTCGTGCTCGGCAAGCACTCCGGGCGGCACGCGTTCGGCGAGCGGCTCAAGGAGCTCGGCTTCGAGATCGAGGGCGAGGCGTTCCAGGCCGCGTTCCGCCGCTTCAAGGACCTCGCCGACAAGAAGAAGACGATCTACAACGAGGATCTCGAGGCGATCATCGCCGACACCGCGATCGGCCTCGACGAGCGCTTCGAGCTCGTGGATCTGTCGGTGCTGAGCGGCACCTTCGCGCAGCCGACCGCCACGCTCGCGCTCAAGATCGACGGCGCGCTGCAGAAGGCGACCGCGACCGGCGTCGGACCGGTCGACGCGATCTTCCGCGCGCTCGCGGACGTCACCGCGACCAAGAGCGAGCTCGAGCGCTTCCAGGTCAATGCCGTGACGGGCGGCATGGACGCGCTCGGCGAGGTGTCTGTCACGTTGAGTGAAGACGGGCGGCGCGTGATCGGCCACGGTGCGCACTCGGACATCATGGTCGCGAGCGCGAAGGCCTACCTGCACGCGCTCAACAAGCTCTCCTGGCACAAGAGCCGGCGCGGATCCGACGAGCCCAAGGGCATCTGATGCACCGCATCCTGATGCTGCCCGGTGACGGCATCGGGCCCGAGGTCGCCGAGCAGGCGCGCCGCGTGCTCGAGGCGGCCGCGCGCGGCGCGGGCCTCGCGCTGCGCTTCGAGGAGGGGCTGATCGGCGGCGCGTCGATCGACGCGATCGGCGCGCCGATCTCCGACGAGGTGATCGCGCGCGCGCGCGCCGCGCGCGCGGTGTTCCTCGGC
>DASPGF010000217.1:0-2506 GCA_035620755.1 Myxococcota bacterium | reverse complement strand
CCGGCGAGCGGCTGCTGCGCGCGCTCGGCGTCGCGCAGCTCCCCGGTGTCGCGCTCGCGCTCGTGCTCGCCGAGCCGAGCTTCGAGATCGCCGCGGTCGGCGCGGGCCTGCTGCGCCTCTATCTCGGTGCGATCCTGCTCGGGCTGCTGCCGCTCGCCGCCGCGGGTCTTCTCGATTCGCGCGGTACGTCGGAGTGGTTCATCGCGATCCGCTACCTGATGGCGAAGCGCCGCCAGACCTTCATCTCGGTGATCACGGGGATCTGCGTGGTCGGCATCGCGACGGGCGTGTGGCTGATCATCACGGTGCTGTCCGTGATGAACGGCTTCGAGCGCACCTGGCGCGACGAGATCATCGGCAACCGCGCGCACTTCACCGTCCACCACAGCCTCGGCACGTTCGGCGACTACCGGGCCGTGCTCGAGCGGATCGCCGCGGTGCCGGGCGTGGTCGCGGCCTCGCCCTACCTCGACGCCGAGGGGATGATCCGCGCGCCCGGCGGCCGCATCATGGCCGTGCGACTGCGCGGCGTCGACCCCGAGCGCGTCGGCGACGTGACCGACCTGCGCGACGATCTGCTCACGGGATCGCTCGCCGACCTCGAGCCCGCGGCCACCGCGGAGGGCGAGGACGCGGCGATCCTGATCGGCAACCAGCTCGCGGCCTCGATCGGCGCGAGCGTCGGCGATTCGCTGCTGATGATCTCACCGTTCGGCGGGCCGCAGACGCCGCTCGGCCCCGCGCCGCGGCTCGAGCGCTTCCGCGTGGCGGGGATCTTCGAGTCGACGTTCTTCCAGTTCGACGAGGTGTTCACGTTCGTGAACCTCGCGGCCGCGCAGGAGTTCAAGCGCACGGGCGACGTGATCGACGGCATCGAGGCGCGCACCACCGACTTCTACCGCTCGCGCAGCGTCGCCGAGCAGGTGCGCAACGCGCTCGGCTATCCCTACTACACGCGCGATTGGAACGACTTCTTCCCGGCGTTCTTCCAGGCGCTCAAGACCGAGCGCGTGATGATGTTCGTGCTGCTCACGATGATCATGGTGGTGGCGGCGTTCGCGATCGTCTCGACGCTCGTGATGATGATCATGGAGAAGAGCGCCGACATCTCGATCCTCAAGACGATGGGCGCGCGCGACGAGATGATCGAGCGCATCTTCGCGATCGAAGGGACGCTGATCGGGCTCGTCGGCATCGTGCTCGGCGTGATCGCGGGCGTGTCCGTCACGCAGCAGATCGCCTGGGTGCAGCGCCAGATCGAGGCGCTCGTCGGCTTCGACACGCTGCCCGCGAGCGTCTACCAGTTCGACACGCTGCCCGCGCAGCTCGACTTCGGCCAGATCGCGATCGCCGTCGGCATCGCGATGGTGCTCGCGCTCGGTGCGACGCTGCTGCCGAGCCGGCAGGGCGCGCGCCTCGATCCCGTCGAGGCCCTGCGCTATGAGTGAGGCGCTCGTGCGCGTGCGCGATTTGCGCAAATCGTTCCAGACCGGCGACGGCGTGATCGAGGTGCTGCGCGGCATCGACCTCGAGATCCAGCCCGGCGAGTGCGTCGCGATCGCGGGCAACTCCGGCGTGGGCAAGTCGACGCTGCTGCACATCCTCGGAACGCTCGACCACCCGACATCGGGGAGTGTCGAATTCCGCGGTCGCGACGTGTTCGCGAGCTCGAGCGACGAGCTCGCGCGCTTTCGCAGCGAGTACCTCGGCTTCATCTTCCAGTTCCACCACCTGCTGCCGGAGTTCAACGCGATCGAGAACGTGATGATGCCTGGCCGCATCGCCAACGAGGAGCTCGGCCCGCTGCGCGAGCGCGCGCTCGCGCTGCTCGGCGAGGTCGGCCTGTCTCACCGCATCGAGCACCCGGTCGGCAAGCTCTCGGGCGGCGAGCGCCAGCGCGTCGCGGTCGCGCGCGCCGTGGTGCGCGAGCCCGCGCTGCTGCTCGCCGACGAGCCGACGGGCAATCTCGATCCGAAGTCGGGCGATCAGGTGCTCGAGCTGCTGCTCGAGCTCAATCGCACGCACCAGAGCGGCCTCGTGGTCGTGACCCACAGCCCGGAGCTCGCGAAGCGCCTCGGTCGCACGCTCGTGCTCTCCGACGGCTTCATCGCCGACGCGAGCGCATACGCGGACGCGGAGCGCGCCACGTAGCGCATCGATGCGCCGACGCGGAGGAGAGCCGAGCGCTGCCCGCTGATGCGCGATGCGTGCGCTATGGTCGGGGCCGCACCGCCCCCCGAACGAGACCTGCTCTGGACTCCGAGGCCCCGCGACCGCGGAGGCGGCGGAGGTACGCGGAGGAATGAGTTGCGCGCTGCACGCTGCGCGGGGCGGTCTGCGTTCTGCATCGCGATCCTGCTCGCGCTCTGCGCCGGTCGCGCAGCCGTGCTTCGCGCCGCGGAGCCCGCGCAGCGGGTCGCGGTGCTGCCGTTCCGCGTCCACAGCGCGAAGCCGATCGACTACCTCGGCGAGTCGATCTCCAACCTGATCCGCTCGCGCCTCGAGG
>DASPGF010000216.1:0-2214 GCA_035620755.1 Myxococcota bacterium | reverse complement strand
GCGGAAACCCCCGAAGCTCACCGGGAAGTCGAGCATCGCGAGCGCGTGGTAGCTGCCCGGCGCGGAGACGCCGCCGATCCCGAGCTTCTGCCACGCCCGCCAGTCGCGCAACAGCACGCTGGTGTAGAGGATCGGAACCTTGACCGCGAGCGCGAGCGCGTCGCGCTGCGGCTGCGGCAGCTCGGGGCACAGCGCGGGGATGATCGCGTTGTAGCACGCGAGCACGCAGCTGCGCGCCCAGACGCGGTAGGCCTGTCCGCCGCGCACGTAGTCGACGGCGACGCGCTTCGCGGTCGCGGGCGATCCGTCGTGAACGGCGCGCACCGCGGTGCTGTCGAGCCGCAGCCGCACCTTGGCGCCGCGCGCGTCGAGCCGCGAGTAGTCGAAGCGCGCGCCCACGACATCCTCCATCGTCGAGCCCGGAGCGACACCGGGAATCAGCGCGCGCACGAGCAGCCGCGCGACCGACGCATTGCCGTCGGGGAAGTGCTCGATGTAGGGCTTCGAGAACAGCACGTTCGCGGGCAGCGCGGTCGCGTTGATGCCCGGCAGCCCGACGTAGGCGATCGCGCCGAGCGCGGGCGCGAGGTCGAGGCTCTCGCTGATATCCGTCGTCATGCGCTGCAGTAGCTGGAGGATCTCGGGGCTCGAGATTCCGAGATAGCGCGCGACGAAATCCTTGTAGCTGATGCTCCAGAGATATTCCGCCTGATTCTCCGCGGGCACCTCGGTGATGCGGTTCTCGTCGATCGAGAGCGCGCGCAGCAGCTCGACCTTCGCGGCCTCGGAGAGCGGCATCTGCGCGACCGCCTGCTGCGCGCTGAGCGCCGACGGCGCGAGCGGGAGGAAGTTCGAGAAGTCGCGCAGCTCGAACGGAACCAAGCGGTCGACGCCGTAGCTCTCGCGATCGAAGTACACGCCCGCGCGCAGGCCGTGGCGCCGAAAGAATTCCTGGTCGTAGGCCGCTGCGAGCCGCTCGGTGTCGACCCCGATCGCGCGCAGCAACGCGCGCGCGGCCTCGCTGTAATCACCGGAATCCTCGAGCGACTGGCTGCCGCCGTGGCCGAGCAGCGTGCGCCCGCCGATCTGGAACTCGTTGCGCTTGGCGTGGCCGCCGAAGTCGTCGTGGTTGTCGAGGATCAGGATGCGCGCGCCGGGCTGCTGCTCGCGGAAGAAGTAGGCGGCCGCGAGCCCGCTGATGCCGCCGCCCACGACGATCAAGTCATACACTTCCGTGTCGGGCTCGCGGACCGGACCCCAATCGCTGCGGTGGTTGAGCGCGAGATCGTGCGCGACCTCGAACGATCCCGGGTGGCTGCCGCGCAGGCCCGCGCGCAGCGGCGGATACGCGGAGCTCGCGATGTCGGCGCTCTCGAGCGCAGCCAGTGCTTCGGCGAGCCCGCGCCCCGGAACCAGCGCTCCCGCCGCGACGACGGTCGCGCCGTTGAGAAAATCGCGGCGCGAGATCGGCCGATCCATTCCGAGCTCGCGATCGTCGCGCTGCATCGCCGCACCCCAGATCAACCGACCGGATCGCTTGATCCGATCGCCAGCCTCAGCCCGTCCGACGCGATCGAGCCGTTCAGTCCGTCCAGTCGCGCGCCAAGCCTAGCGGCTGTGCGGCGCGCGCCACCAGCCGCGTGCGATATGCTCCCGCGAGCCTCGATGCGGAGCGCTGCGATGCCAAGCCAGCCGGGAGACGCGAGCGAATCGAGCGGCTCCGGCGCCACGCGGCGCAGAGTCGACGAGCGCGCCGCCGACGCGGCGATCGCAGCGCTCGACTTCGAGCGCGCGCAGCGTCCCGCGCAGGCCGCGCCGAGCTGCGCTCAGTGCGCGGCGCCGATCTCCGGCTGCTATTTCACGCTCGGCGCGCATCTGCTCTGCGAGCCGTGTCAGCTCGCGCTGCGCGGCGCGAAGGCGCCGGGAAATCCCGCGGCGCGCGCGCTCGGGGCGGCGGGCCTCGGCGCGCTCGCAGCCGCGGTCGGCTCCGCGCTGTGGATGCTCGTCACGCAGCTCACGGGCTACGAGATCGGGCTGATCGCGATCGCGGTCGGCTTCATCGTCGGCGCCGCCGTGCAGATCGGAGCGCGCCGCGTCGGCGGGCTTCCCTACCAGGTGCTCGCGGTCTTCCTCACCTATTCCGCGATCGTGATGACCTACGTGCCGAGCATCGCGGCGACTCTGCAGCAGGGCGAGGAGCTCCAGCAGCCCGCG
>DASPGF010000215.1:0-6309 GCA_035620755.1 Myxococcota bacterium | reverse complement strand
CCAGCTGCCGCGCGCCGAGCTGCTCGTGCTCGTCAAGCCGCAGTTCGAGGTGGGGCGCGGTCGGGTCGGGAAGGGTGGCGTGGTGCGGGATCCCGCGCTGCGCGAGCAGGCGGTCGCCGAGGTGGTGCGCTGCGCGGCGGAGCTCGGCTGGAGCGCGCTCGGCGAAGCCGAGAGCCGGCTCGCGGGCCCCAAGGGGAATCGCGAGATTTTCGTTCGCTTCGCGGCGCGCCGAGCCGATGAGTGACGGGGTGCATCGGCGCGCCGGTTTGACTTTGGGCGCGACCCATTTATCCTCTCCGTTTCGAGGACGCGAAGCGCCAGGAGCGACTCCATGCCCGTGATCGAAGTGACCCGCGCCGCGGCCGACCGCATCCGCGCGCTGCTCGAGAAGGAAGGCAAGCTCGGCAGCAGCGCGCTGCGCGTGAAGGTGGTCGGCGGCGGCTGCTCGGGGCTGCGCTACGAGCTCGCATTCGACGAGCATCGATCCCCGGCCGACACGCTCATCGAGGCGCACGGCATCCAGGTCGTGGTCGACGAGAAGAGCGCGCTGTACGTGATGGGAACCACGCTCGACTTCGTCGACACGCTCAACGAATCGGGATTCAAGATGGGCAATCCCAACGCGACGACGACCTGCGGCTGCGGGGAATCGTTCGCGGCCTGACGGGCCGCACCGTGGCGCTGAAGCTCCCGATCTACCTCGATCACCACGCCACCACGCCGCTCGACCCGCGCGTCGCCGACGCGATGGCGCCCTACTGGAGCGCCGACTTCGGCAACCCCTCGAGCGCGAGCCACGTCTTCGGCTGGCGCGCCGAGGAGGCGGTTGCGATCGCGCGCGAGCGGCTCGCGGCGGCGATCGGCGCCGCGGATCCCTCGGAGATCGTGTTCACGAGCGGCACCACCGAGAGCGACAACCTCGCGCTCGTCGGCCTCGCGCGCGCGCAGCGCGGGGAGCGGGATCACATCGTCACCTGTGCGATCGAGCATCCCGCGGTGCTCGACACCTGTCGCTTCCTCGCGCGCGAGGGCTGCCGGCTCACGATCCTGCCCGTCGACGGCGAGGGCCGCGTCGATCCCGCGTCCGTCTCTGCGGCGATCACCGAGCGCACGCTCGCGGTTTCGATCATGGCCGCGAACGGCGAGATCGGCACGCTGCAGCCCGTCGCCGAGATCGGCCGCATCTGCCGCGAGCGCGGCGTGCTGTTCCACAGCGATGCCGCGCAGGCGGTCGGCAAGCTGCGCGTCGACGTCGAGGCCTGGGGCGTCGACCTGCTCTCGATGTGCGCCCACAAGCTCTACGGCCCAAAGGGCGTCGGCGCGCTCTACGTGCGCAGGCGGCGGCCGCGCATCCGACTGCAGCCGCTGCTGCACGGCGGCGGCCACGAAGGCGGGCTGCGCTCGGGCACGCTGCCGGTGCCGCTGATCGTCGGCTTCGCGCGCGCGGTCGAGCTCTGCCTCGCGGATCTCGACGCGGAGGCGCAGCGGCTCGCGCGCCTGCGCGACGCGCTGTGGGATGCGCTCGCGGGCGCGCTCGACGGGGTCGCGCTCAACGGCTCGCGCGATCAGCGGCTGCCCGGCAACTTGAACGTCTCGTTCGCGGGTGTCGACGCCGACGCGTTGCTCGTCGCGCTCTCGGACGTGGCGCTGTCGACCGGCTCCGCGTGCGCGTCGGGCAGCGGCCGGCCGAGCCACGTGCTCGCCGCGCTCGGGCTTGCGGAGCCGCTCGCGCGATCCTCGTTGCGCTTCGGGATCGGGCGGATCAATACTGACGAGGAGATCGCCTGGGTGGCGGAGCGCCTGGTGCAGGCGGTGCGCGCGCTGCGCGGCGCGAGCCGCTGAGCAGGCCTGCGGCGTACGGCCCGGAGCGCCGGGGTGCGTGCAGCCGCGCTACGCTCGTGAGCCGGTTCGCTCGGGTCGGCTCGGGTCGATGGGCGAGTGCGAGCTGCGGATCCAAACCGTGGTCGGCGAAAACCTGTTGGGAGCAGGGAGCAGGAGAGAGTCGGAGTGGCGAAACCCAAGAGCGGAAACATCACCTGGCACGCGGGCCAAGTGCAGCGCGGCGAGCGCGAGGCGCTGATCGGTCAGCGCGGCGTCGCGGTCTGGCTCACCGGGCTCTCCGGATCCGGCAAGTCGACGATCGCGGTCGCCGCGGAGCGCGAGCTCATCGATCGCGGCCGTCTCGCGTTCGTGCTCGACGGCGACAACATCCGGCACGGACTCAACCGCAACCTCGGCTTCTCGCCCGAGGATCGCGCGGAGAACATCCGCCGCATCGGCGAGGTCGCGAAGCTCTTCAGCGAGGCGGGCGTCATCGCGATCACCTCGTTCATCTCGCCCTACCGCGCCGACCGAGACGCCGTGCGCGCGCTGATGGGCCCCGGCAACTTCATCGAGGCGTTCGTCGATGCGAGCCTCGAGACCTGTGAGAAGCGCGACGTCAAGGGCCTCTACAGCAAGGCGCGCGCGGGCGAGATTCCCGAGTTCACGGGGATCTCCGCGCCCTACGAGGCGCCCGAGCGCCCCGAATTGGTGCTCGACACCAACCGCCAGAGCGTCGAAGAGAGCGTCGACCAGCTCATCGAGTACCTCGATGCCAAGGGGTATCTGATGTCCGGGTCGGGCGCCTAGAGCGGGGTTCGATGCGAAGCGAACGTGCGAGACGGCTTGCGCTGGAGCTGCCCGTGCGCAGCCGGCGCGGCGCCGTGCGCGCGTCACGGCTCGGCGCGCCGCTGCGGGGCGCGGCGTTGCTTGCGGCCACGCTGCTGCTCGCGGCTGGGCTGCTGCTCGCGGGCTGCGCGAGCCTGCCGCTCGGCCCGCTCGCGCGCGAGCGCGATCCCGGCCCGGGCCGCGAGGTGCGGCCGCTCGCGCCGCCCGAGTACGACGTTCTCGTCGCGCTCGACCACCAGTCGCGCGGGCGGCTCGACGAGGCGCTCGCCGCCTTCGAGCGCGCGCTCGCGAAGGATCCCGACTCCGCCTATCTGCACCAGAAGCTCGCCGCCGCGCTGATCCGCGCGGGGCGCACCCAGCAGTCGCTCGAGCACGCCGAGCGCGCGCTCGAGCTCGCGCCCGGCGATCCGCGAACGCGGATCTTCCTCGGCCAGCTGCATCGCATGCGGCGCGACGTCGAAGCCGCGGAGGCCGCGTTGCTCGATGCGTCGGGGAAGCCGTTCAGCGCAGAGGCCGGCGCGTTGCTCTATCAGGTGTACATCGAGAACGACCGCGGCGAGCGGGCGGTCGCGATCGCGCGCTGGATGGTCGATGCCGGCGAGGACGCCAACGCGGCGCGCGCGGCCCTCGCGAGGGCGTACGCGCAGATCGGCGAGTTCGAGAAGGCCACGCAGACGCTGCGCGAGGCGATCGCGCTCGATCCCGAGAATCTGCAGCTCTACGCGCAGCTCGCGCGGCTCGCGCGCGAGAGCGGCAAGCCGGGCGCCGAGCAGGCGGTCTACCGCGAGATCCTGAAGCTGCGCCCCCGTCATCACGCGACGCTGATGGCGCTCGCGGATGCGCAGCTTTCCCAGGACGACAGGGCGGGCGCGCTCAGCACGCTGCGCGAGATCGAGACCCACTATCCGGACGACCTGCGATCGGTGGTGCGGCTCGGCTTCCTCTACTACGAGGCCGAGCAGCTCGGCGAGTCGGCGGCGCGCTTCGAATCCTTCCTCGCGAGCGAGCCCAACGACTACGAGGTGCGCTTCTTCCTCGGGATCGTGCGCCGCCGCATGGCTGACGACGCGGCCGCGATCGAGGCGTTCTCCGCGATCCCGCCGCACAGCGAGCACTACGCGGAGGCGCGCACGCAGCTCGCGCTGCTGTACGAGCGCCAGCCGGATTTCGCGCGCGCGCTCGCGGAGATCCGGTCGGCGCTCGCCGCGAAGCCGACGCGCCCGCGCGAGCTCTACGCGGCGTCGCTGCAGGCGAAGGCGGGCGACTTCGAGGGCGCCGTGGCGTTTCTCGAGGGCCTGCTGCTCAAGAACCCCGACGACGACGAGCTGCTCTTCAACCTCGGCGTGGTGTATGGCGAGGCCAAGCGCACGCAGGAAGCGCTCGACTACATGCAGCGCGCGATCGAGCAGAACCCCCAGAACGCGAGCGCGCTCAACTACGTCGGCTACACCTGGGCCGAGCGCGGTCACAACCTCGACCTCGCCGAAGAGTACATCGTGCGCGCACTCGACCTGCAGCCCGACGACGGCTTCATCGTCGACAGCCTCGGCTGGGTCTACTACATGCGCGCGCGCCCGCTATTCGAGACCGGCCGCAGCGAGGAGGCGAAGAAGTACCTCGACCGCGCGCTCAAGGAGCTGCTGCGCGCGCAGGAGCTCACGGGCGGCGACCCGGTGGTCTCGGAGCACCTCGGCGACACGTATCTGCTGCTCAACGAGAAGCAGCGCGCGCTCGAGAAGTACGAAGAGGCGGTCAACCTCGAGCCGCGCGAGGGCGAGCAGCCCGACCTGCTCGAGAAGCTCGAGGCGCTGCGGCGCGAGATCAAGTAGGCGTGAATCGCATCGCGGCGGCGGTGGCGCTGCTGGGCGGGCTGACCGCGTGCGTGTCGCCCGCTGCCTTCCGACCCCTGCCACCCGGCGATCCCGCCGCCCAGCGGCTGCTGGAGGCCTGGCTGGAGCACGGGCGCGAGCGCCACGCGCTGCGCGGCCTCGCGCGGCTCGCCGTCGATCAACCCGGCGCGGCGATTCCGCAGCGCAGCAAGCAGCTGCTGGTGCTCGCGCGGCCGTCGAGCCTGCGCGTGGAGGTGCTCGGCTTCCTCAATCAGCCGCTCGCGGTGATCGCCACCGACGGCGAGCGCTTCGAGGTGTACCGCGCCGAGGATCGGCGCATCGAGAGCGGCGCGGTCGACGAGCAGCTGCTCCGGGATCAGGCGGGCATCGACCTGCGGCCGGCGGACGCGGTGGCGGTGCTGCTCGGTGTGCCGCTCGCGGAGCCCGCGCCAGCACCCGCTCGCGCGCTGCGCGACCGCGACGGGCGGATTCGAATCGATCTCGCCGCGGCCGACGGCGGCGGCGCCCAGCGCGCGACGTTCGATGCAGCGGGTCGGCTCGATGCGCTCGAGCGGCTCGACGCAGCGGGGGCCGCGATCTGGGTCGCGCGATTCGACGACTACCGCGACGTCGGCGGCTCGCCGTTCGCGCATTCGATCGCGCTCGAGGTGCGCGCGGGCCCGACGCGCGCGGAGATCTCGTTTCGCGAGGTCGAGCTCAACCCCGAGCTCTCACCCGAGCTGTTCCGCCTGTCGCCGGCCCGGAGCGGCGCGGCGCCGGCCGCGGGTGCGGAGCGCCGGTGAGAACGACGCGAACGTCGGGGCGGCGCGCATGCGGCGGTCGGGTCGAGCCGCGATCGCCTTGGCGCCGCATGCGCGCGAACGCGCGCGCACCGCGCCCGGAGCTGAGCGCGTGATCGACGCGCGCACGGACGCTGCGCTGCGAGGCGCGCTCGACGGGCTCGCAGCGGCGTCGGGCGCACCCGGCGCGGTCGCGGCGATCCGCTGCGAGGGGCTCGGCGCGTGGGTCGCGGCGAGCGGCTTCGCGGATCTCGAGCGCCGCAGCGGGCTGGCTGCGGACGCGCGCCTTCCGATCTACAGCGTCGCCAAGTCGATGATCGCCGTGTGCGTGCTGCGGCTCGCCGAGCTGCGCGCGCTCGCGCTCGACGATCCGCTCGCGCGCTGGCTGCCGGATCTGCCGTTTCGCGAAACGGTGACGCTGCGTCAGCTGCTCGCGCACAGCGCGGGCGTTCCGAATTACAGCGAGCTGCCCGAGCAGATCGAGGCCCTCGCGGCTTCGCCCTCGTCGGCGTGGACGTTCGCGCAGCTCGTCGAGCGAAGCTGCGCGCGGGGGCTCGCGTTCGCGCCCGGTGCGGGCTGGCTCTACTCGAACACCGGCTACGCGCTGCTCGCGCGCGTCGTCGAGCGCGCCAACGCGACGAGCCTCGCCGAGGCCGTCCAGCAGCACATCGCGGGCCCGCTCGGGCTGTCGGCGACCGGGGTCGTCGCAGATCGCCGCGCGTTCGCGTCGCTCGCGCCCGCGTTCAGCGCCGCGTTTCGCGATGGCGAGTCGCTCGCAGACGTGCGCGCGGTCTACGACCCGGGCTGGGTCGCGCACGGCCTCGTCGCGTCGAGCGCCGCGGAGGTCGCGGAGTTCTTCTACGCGCTGTTCGCCGGTAAGCTCGTGCAGCGGGAATCGCTCGCCGAGATGACGCGGCTGGTGCGGGTGAGTGGAAATCACCCGCGCATGGCTGCGCCGGCCTACGGGCTCGGGCTCATGGGCGACCTCGCAGGCGCCTTCGGGCCGGATT
>DASPGF010000214.1:0-3826 GCA_035620755.1 Myxococcota bacterium | reverse complement strand
CGATCTGCGCGTCGGTGAACGACCAGGTCGTCCACGGCATTCCGTCGGAGCGTCCGCTGGTCGAAGGGGATATTGTCTCGATCGACATGGGCGCCAAGCTCGATGGGTTCTACGGCGACTCCGCGGTCACGGTGCCGGTCGGGCCGATCCGCCCGGAGGCGCAGAGGCTGCTCGACGTGACGCGCGAAGCGCTCGACCGCGGCATCGAAGCGATGCAGCCCGGCCGGCGCCTGTCGGACATCGGGCACGCGGTGCAGCAGTGCGTGGAGGGTGCGGAGTTCTCGGTGGTCCGCACGTTCGCGGGCCACGGGATCGGCAGCAGGCTGCATGAGCCGCCCTGGATTCCGAACTTCGGGGAGCCGTCGCGCGGGCCGCGGCTGCTCCCGGGAATGGTGCTCGCGATCGAGCCGATGGTGAATGCGGGCGGACCCGGGGTGCGGATGCTCGACGACGAGTGGACGGCGGTGACCGAAGACGGTTCACTCTCCGCCCACTTCGAACACACCGTGTTGGTCACGGAAGGCGGGCCCGAGGTGCTGACCCGGATCCCCGGGTCCCACTAGGGGCTCGCACTCGGAACTCGTAGTACGGGAGAGCGGCGGTGAAGGTGCGCGCGTCGGTGCGAAAGATGTGCAACAAGTGTCGGATCATCCGGCGCGGCGGGGTGGTGCGCGTGCTCTGCGACAACCCCAAGCACAAGCAGCGGCAGGGCTAGGAGGCAAGAGCCATGGCGAGAATTGCGGGCGTCGACCTGCCGCGCGGCAAGCGGCTCGAGATCGCGCTCACCTACATCTACGGGATCGGTCACACGACCGCGCGCCAAATCTGCGCGAAGGCGGACATCGACCCGAGCTCCAAGACCGACGTGCTCTCCGACGGCGAGACGGTGCGGCTGCGCGAGATCATCGAGCGCGACCACCGGGTCGAGGGCGACCTGCGCCGCGACGTCTCCCAGGACATCAAGATGCTGATGGACATCGGCTGCTACCGCGGGCTGCGCCACCGCCGCGGCCTGCCCGTGCGAGGCCAGCGCACCCACACCAACGCGCGCACCCGCAAGGGCCCGAAGAAGACCGTCGCCGGCAAGAAGAAGGCGCTCGCGAAGAAGTGAACCCCAACGCAGAAGGCGAATCGAATTGAAGAAAGGCGTCCGCAAGAAGGTCAAGAAGAACGTCCAGACGGGGATTGCGCACATCCAGTCGACGTTCAACAACACCGTCATCACGATCACCGACGTCGCGGGAAACGCGCTGTGCTGGTCGACGGCTGGCGGGCAGGGCTTCAAGGGCTCGCGCAAGTCGACCCCGTTCGCCGCGCAGGTCGCCGCCGAAGACTGCTCGAAGAAGGCGATGGAGCACGGCATCCGCCAGCTGTCGATCTACGTGAAGGGGCCCGGCTCGGGCCGCGAATCGGCGGTGCGCGCGCTGCAGGCCGCGGGCATCAAGGTCACGATGATCCGCGACGTCACCCCGGTTCCGCACAACGGCTGCCGCCCGCCCAAGCGGCGCCGGGTCTAGGAGCAATCCATGGCGCGATACAAGGACGCGGTCTGTCGGCTCTGCCGACGCGAGGGAACGAAGCTCTTCCTCAAGGGCGATCGCTGCTTCAGCGCCAAGTGCGGCATCGAGCGCCGCGCCTATCCGCCCGGCCAGCACGGGCAGGGTCGGCCGCGCTTCTCCGACTACGGCGTGCAGCTGCGCGAGCAGCAGAAGGTCAAGCGCATGTACGGCCTGCTCGAGGGCCAGTTCTCGTCGACGATGAGCCGCGCCTCGCGCATGCGCGGGCGCGCGGGCGAGAACCTGTTGATGCTGCTCGAGCAGCGCCTCGACAACGTGATCTTCCGGATGGGATTCTCGACGTCGCGCGCCGAGGCGCGCCAGCTGGTTCGGCACGGCCATTTCCTCGTCAACGGCCGCCGCGCGAGCATCCCGTCGATGCTCGTGAAGCCCGGCTCGGTGATCTCGGTTGCGGAGAAATCGCGCAAGATCGCGCGCATCGCGGGCGCACTCGACACGCTCGAGAGCCGCAGCGTTCCGCAGTGGGTCGAGATCAACAAGGAGCGCTTCGAGGGAACGGTGAAATCGCTGCCCGCGCGCGAAGACATCACGATGCCGATCCAGGAGCAGCTGATCGTCGAGTGGTACTCGCGCTGAGTCGTACTCGCGCGGAGTCGTGTTCGCGCGAAGTCGTATTCGCGCGAATTGGGGGTAAGGGTCCATGCAAGAGCAACTGGTCGCCAGGAACTGGCGTGAACTGATCCGCCCGCGCAAGCTCGAAGCCGAGGATTCGCAGGCGGATCGCTACGGGAAGTTCTCGTGCGAGCCGCTCGAGCGCGGCTTCGGCACGACGCTCGGCAACGCGCTGCGGCGCGTGCTCCTCTCGTCGCTCCAGGGCGCGGCGATCACCTCCGTGCGCGTCGACGGCGTGATGCACGAGTTCTCCACCATGCCGGGCGTGATGGAAGACATGTGCGACGTCGTGCTGAATCTCAAGGAGGTGCGGCTGCGCGCGCATGCGCCCGGCGTCAAGACGCTGCGCATCCGGCGCAGCGGCGAGGGGATCCTCCGGGCGGGCGATCTCGCGAGCGACGACTCGTCGGTCGAGATCCTCAACCCCGAGCAGAAGATCGCGACGCTCTCCGCCGAGGCGGACGTCGCGATGGAGCTCACGATCGGACAGGGCAAGGGCTACCGGCCCGCCGAGGCGAACAAGACCGACGACATGCCGATCGGGACCATTCCGATCGACTCGATCTTCTCGCCCGTGCGGCGCGTCAACTACGTGGTGACGCCCGCTCGCGTGGGCCGCGACACGGACTTCGACAAGCTCACGCTCGAGATCTGGACCGACGGCACCGTCGCACCGGTCGACGCGCTCGCATACGCGGCGAAGATCCTCAAGGAGCAGCTCGCGATCTTCATCAACTTCGACGAGCCCGCGGAATCGCTCGCGGCGCACATCGAGGAGGCGGCTCCGCTGAATCCCAACCTGTTCCGGTCGGTGGACGAGCTCGAGCTCTCGGTGCGCTCCGCGAACTGCCTGCAGAACGCGAACATCCGCTACATCGGCGAGCTCGTGCAGAAGACCGAGGCCGAGATGCTCAAGACCAAGAACTTCGGCCGCAAATCGCTCAACGAGATCAAGGAGCTGCTCGATTCGATGGGGCTCGCACTCGGTACGACGCTCGAGAGCTTCCCGGATCGCCAGCAGCTCGAGAGAATCCGCGAGCGTGAGGCCTGAGCATGCGGCATCGCGTCAGAGCGGGAAACCTCGGCCGGACCGGCGCGCATCGCACGGCGATGTATCGCAATCTCGTCACGTCGCTGTTCGAGCACGAGCGCGTGCGCACGACCGACGAGAAGGCCAAGGGCGTGCGCAGCCTCGCGGAGAAGATGATCAGCCTCGGCAAGCGCGGCGGCCTGCACGCGCGCCGCCGCGCGCTGCGCGTGATCCGGCGCCGCGAGATCGCCGCCAAGGTGTTCGACGATCTCGCGGAGCGCTTCCGCAATCGCGCGGGCGGATACACGCGGATCGTCAAGCTCGCCCCGCGCCCCGGCGACGGCGCGCGCATGTCGATCATCGAGCTGGTCGATTCCGAAGCGACGCGCGGCGCGCGCGCGGCGGCCGGTCGCAAGGCGGGCGCGAAGCCCGACGCGAAAGCCGCGAAGGCCGCCGAGACGGGCTCGAAGCGCGCGGCGAAGAAGGACAGCGCGAAGCCGAAGGGCGACGCGGCGCCCGCGAAGTCCGCGCCCGCGAAGAAGGCCGCGGCAAAGTCGGGTGCGAAGCGCGCCGCCAAGCCGCAGGCCGCGACCGCAAAGGGCGCGTC
>DASPGF010000213.1:0-2189 GCA_035620755.1 Myxococcota bacterium | reverse complement strand
AGATCCGCGCCATCGCGTCGCGCCTCGGCGAGCGCGCGCAGCTCGAGGTCTCGGGCGGGGTCCACCTCGGCAACGTGCGCGAAATCGCCGAGACGGGCGTGCACCGCATCTCGATCGGAGCGCTCACGCACTCCGCGCCTGCCGCGGACGTCGCGCTCGAGATTGAGGAGCCCGCCAGCGGACCCCGGAGGGCCGCCGCATGAGCCACGGCCCGGCGCGAATCCTCGATGCACTGCGGCGCGCCGGCGGCGGAACCTGCTCGGGCGAGCTGCTCTCGTCCGAATACGGCGTGTCGCGCGCGCAGATCTGGAAGCACGTCGAGGCGCTGCGCGCGAAGGGCTACAAGATCGACGGCGACCCGGGCGGCGGCTATCGGCTCTGCGAGATTCCCGACCGGCTCTACCCCGAGGAGATCCGCGCCGGCCTCGAAACCCGCTGGCTCGCGTGCGACATCCGCTACTTCGAGAGCGTCGACTCGACGAACCGCGTCGCGCTCGAGCTCGCGCGATCCGGCGCCGCGCACGGAACCACGGTCGTCGCCGAGCAGCAGACCGCGGGCCGCGGGCGGCTCGGCCGCGCGTTCTTCTCGCCGCCCGGCGCGAACCTCTACACGTCGATCGTGCTGCGCCCGCGGATCGACACCGCTGCGGCGCCGAGCTGGATCCTCGCCGCGGCCATCGCGGTCGCCGAGGCGATCGAACAGATCCTCGGAGAGTCGGACTGCGTCGAGATCAAGTGGCCCAACGACGTGCTGCTCGGCGGCCTCAAGGCGTCCGGGATCCTGATGGAGCTCGGCGCCGAGGCGGCGCGCGTCGAGTTCCTCGTGCTTGGAATCGGGGTGAATCTGAACGTCGACCGCGGCGATTTCCCCGACGAGTTCCGCGCGCGCGCGACGAGCCTCGCGAGCTACAGCGGGCGGAGGATCGACCGGCTCGCCTTCGCGCGCGAGCTCTACACGGATCTCGAGGCGATCTTCGACCTCTGCGCCGAGCGCGGCTTCGATGGCGTGCGCAGCCGCTTCGAGGCGCGCTTCCGGATGTCGGGAAAGCCGATCTGCGTGGTCGAGCTCGACGGCTCCGAATGGCGCGCGACCGCGCTCGGCATCGACGACGACGGCGCGCTGCGCGTGCGGCGCGACGATGGCAGGCTGTCGCGCGTGATCGCGGGCGACGTCACGCTCGCCAAGGAATCCGCATGACCGTGCTGCTCGCCGTCGACATCGGCAACACCAACGTCTCGCTCGGGCTGTTCGATTATCCCGCGCAGGGCGCGGGGCGGCTCTCGCAGCACTGGCGGATCGGAACCCACCGCGAGCAGACCTCCGACGAGACGGCGATCGCGCTGCGCGCGCTGTTCCAGCAGGCGAGCCGCCGCTGCGAGGAGGTGACCGACCTCGTGATCGCGAGCGTGGTTCCGCCGCTGCTGCCGATCTGGGAGCGCACGTCGACGAAGCTGTTCGGCGTGACGCCGCTCGTGGTCGGCCCGGGCATTCGCACGGGGGTTCCCGTGCTCTACGAGAACCCCCGGGAGGTGGGCGCGGACCGGATCGTGAACTCGCTCGCCGCATTCGAGCAGCTCGGGGGGCCCGTGATCGCGGTGGATTTCGGGACCGCGACGACCTTCGACTGCGTGTCGAAGGACGGCGAGTACCTCGGCGGCGCGATCTTTCCGGGCATCCACACCGCGATGGAGTCGCTGTTCGAGCGCACCTCGATGCTGCCGCGCGTCGAGATCGCGCGCCCGCGCAGCGTGATCGGCCGCACCACCACCGCCGCGCTCCAGTCGGGCCTGCTCTACGGCTACGCGGGCGTCGTCGACGCGATGATCGAGCGAATCCGCGGCGAGCTCGGCAGCGACGCGCGCGTGGTCGCGACCGGCGGGCTCGCGGGTCGGGTCGCGGCCGAGTGCCGCAGCATCGACCGCGTCGAGCCGTTCCTCACGCTCGACGGGCTGCGCATGATCTTCGAGAGGAACCGACCCCATTCACGAGGTGAATCGATCGGAGGAGCGCGAGATGCATGACGTGAAGGTCAACGACACCCACAGCTTCGCGCTGATCGGCCACGCAGGCGACGGCAAGACATCGCTGGGCGAGGCCATCCTGCACCGCGCGGGCGCCACCAAGTCGCTCGGTCGCACGAGCGACGGCAGCGCGCACCTGATCACGCTACCGGAGGAGAAGGAGCGCC
>DASPGF010000212.1:0-2747 GCA_035620755.1 Myxococcota bacterium | reverse complement strand
AGGCCAAGCGCAGCAACCTGTCGCTGCGCCTCACCACCGCCGCGATCCTGGTCCCCACCATCCTGTGGGTGATCGCGACCGGCGGCCTGCTCTACCTCGCGGTGGTGGTCGGCATCGTGCTGCTCGGCCTGCGCGAGTTCTACTCGCTGATCGAGAGCAAGGGCGCCGACCCGCTGGTCACGCCGGGGATGGTGGCGGGCGCCGCCCTGCCCGTGGTGGCCTACGTCGGCAACGAGTACCACGCCACGCTGCTGATGACGGCGGTGCTGCTCGGCGTGATGGTGGCGCAGCTCCGCAAGGCCCAGATCAGCGAGGCCATGGCCAGCATCTCGGGCACCTTCTTCGGCGTGTTCTACGTCGGCTGGCTGCTCTCGCACGCGATCGTGCTCCGGAACTTCCACGCCGCGGTGAGCGCCCACCACGGGCGCGCCAGCGCCGAGCAGCTGGGAATCCTCCCGGACACCGGGATCTTCCTGATGATCTTCTGCCTCGCCGCGGTCGTGCTGTGCGATGCCGGCGCCTACTTCGCGGGCCGCCGCTTCGGGCGCCGCAAGCTCGCACCGCGGATCAGCCCGGGCAAGACCATCGAGGGCTCGATCGGCGGCCTCGCGGCCGGGACGATCGGGGCGCTGGCGGCCAAGGGCGTCTTCGACCTCTTCTGGCCCGCGCTCTCCGCCCCGCTCGCGTGGCAGGCCGCGCTCGCGATGGGATTCCTGGTGTCGGTGGCCGCGATGACTGGCGACCTCGTCGAGTCGCTGCTCAAGCGCGACGCGCAGACGAAGGACTCCGGCCAGATGCTGCCGGGGATGGGCGGGATCATGGACCGCATCGATTCGCCGCTGCTCGGCATCCCGGTGATGTACTACCTGATGATCTTCTACATCTTCCTCGAGGCGGCGGCCCCGTGATCGACCGCTACTCGCGTCCCGAGATGCGCGCGATCTGGAGCGACGACGGTCGCTATCGGCGCTGGCTCGCGGTGGAGATCGCCGTCTGCGAGGAGCTCGCGCGGCGCGGCGAGATCCCGGCCGACGCGCTCGCGACGATCCGGGAGCGCGCCGGCTTCGACGCCGCGCGGATCGCGGAGATCGAGGCGGAGGTGCGGCACGACGTGATCGCGTTCCTGACGAACGTGGCCGAGCACGTCGGGCCCGCGTCGCGCTTCGTGCACCACGGCATGACCTCGAGCGACGTGCTCGATACGGCGCTCGCGCTGCAGATCCGCGACGCGGGGGGGCTCCTGCTCGAGGGGGTCGATCGCGTCGCCGGGGTGCTGCGCCGGCGCGCGCTCGAGTTCCGGCACGCGGCCTGCATCGGGCGCACGCACGGCGTGCACGCCGAGCCGACCACCTTCGGGCTCAAGCTCCTCGTCTTCCACGAGGAGATGCGCCGCAACCGCGCGCGGCTCGAGCGCGCGCTCGCCGACGCGGCGGTCGGCAAGCTCTCGGGGGCGGTCGGCACCTTCGCGCACCTTCCGCCCGATCTGGAGGAGGCGGTCTGCGCGCGGCTCGGCATCGGCTTCGAGCCGGCGGCGACGCAGGTCGTGCAGCGCGACCGCCACGCGGCGCTCGTGTCGACGCTCGCGCTCGTCGCGTCGAGCCTCGACAAGTTCGCGGTCGAGCTGCGGCACCTCGCGCGCACCGAGGTCCGCGAGGTCGAGGAGGAGTTCGGAAAGGGCCAGAAGGGCTCGTCGGCGATGCCGCACAAGCGCAACCCGTGGAGGCTCGAGAACGTCTCGGGCCTCGCGCGCGTGATGCGCGGCTACGCGGTCGCGGCGCTCGAGAACCTGGCGCTCTGGCACGAGCGCGACATCAGCAACTCCTCGGTCGAGAGGGTCGTCTTTCCGGACGCCACGGCGACCCTGGACTTCATGCTGCATCGCCTCGCGGGGCTCGTCGAGACGCTCGTCGTGTACCCGGAGCGCATGCGCGAGAACCTCGAGATGACCCGGGGGCTCGCGTTCAGCGGAACGCTGCTGCTGGCGCTCACGAGCAAGGGGATGACGCGCGAGGACGCGTACCGCATCGTGCAGCGCCACGCGATGGACACCTGGGACCGCGGCGGACAGCTCCGCGAGCGCGTGCTCTCCGATCCGGAGGTGGCGGAGCGGCTGGCGAAGGAGGAGGTCGATCTCGCGATGAGCCTGGAATCGGCATTGCGCCACGTCGATGCGATCTTCGAGCGCACGCTCCGGGGGGGCTCCTCGTGAAGGCGATCGTGCACGTGCTGCTGAAGCCCGACGTCCTCGATCCGCAGGGAAAGGCGATCGCCCGGGCGAGCCGCTCGCTCGGATACGATTCGGTCCGCTCGGTGCGGCAGGGCAAGGTCTTCGAGATCGAGCTCGAGGCCGGCGACGAGGCGCAGGCGCGCGCGCTGCTCGCGGAGCTCTGCGACAAGCTCCTCGCGAATCCGGTGATCGAGAGCTACTCGATCGAGCGCCTCGAAGGCGGGGACGGTGTCTAGAAGTTTCGATTCTCGGCGAGAATCGAAACTTCGAAACACCGTCCCCGTTGCCGGCGCGGCGGCGCTGGCCCTCGCGTCGTGTGCGCTGCCCGGCCCGGCCTCGGAGGAGGGAATCGGCTCGCACGCGCGACCCGTCCCGTCGCCGCTCACGCTCGAGATGGCCGAGGCGCGGGCGCGGCAGGTGGACCGGGTCTCCTACGCACTGTGGTTCGACCTCGGTCGCGATGGCGCGGAGTACGCGGGGCGCGTCGCGATCGACTTCGAGCTCCGCGCGGGCGCGAGCG
>DASPGF010000211.1:0-6804 GCA_035620755.1 Myxococcota bacterium | reverse complement strand
CCTGCTGGTGCAGGCGCGCGCGCTCGAGATCGAGGATCCGCTGGTGATGCGCATCCTCGAGGAGTGCCTCGACGCGCTCATCAAGCGCGATTTCCGCGGCGTCGCGCGCACGCTCAACGTCTCCGTCGCCGAGGTGGTCGCAGCCGCCGAGATCATCGGCCAGCTCGAGCCCCGACCCGGGCGCGCGTTCGGCGGCGAGGACCCCGTCTACATCGTGCCCGACATCTACATCCAGAAGATCAACGACGAGTTCCACATCATCCTCAACGACGATGGCATGCCGCGACTGCGGATCAACGGGCTCTACCGCGACGTGCTCGCGCGCGGCAACGGCGTCTCGAAGGACACCAAGGAGTACGTGCAGCAGAAGGTCCGCTCGGCGCTGTGGCTGATCAAGTCGATCCACCAGCGACAGCGCACCATCTACCGGGTGATGGAGAGCATCATCAAGCACCAGCGCGAGTTCTTCGAGCGCGGCATCAACCACCTCAAGCCGCTCAACCTGCGCGATGTCGCGGACGACATCGAGATGCACGAGTCGACGGTCAGTCGCGTCACGACCGCGAAGTACGTCAACACGCCGCAGGGCATCTTCGAGCTCAAGTTCTTCTTCAACTCGAGTATCAACCGCGTCGTCGGCGAGGCGGTCGCGAGCGAGAGCGTCAAGGAGCGAATCCGCAAGCTGATCACCGCGGAGGACCCGCGGCGCCCGCTCTCCGACCAGCGCATCGCCGAGATGCTCAAGGTCGCCAACATCGACATCGCGCGCCGCACCGTCACGAAGTACCGAGAATCGCTCAACATTCTCTCGTCGACGAAGCGACGCGAGGTCGGCTAGCCTCCCGCCCGCGAAGTCGAGGGGTCTCGGATGAAGATCATGGACATCCTCGTGAACGATGCCGTAATCCCGAACCTCGGGCCCGGCAGCAAGCACGAGGTGCTCGCCGAGATGGCGCGCGCGCTCGCGAAGGTCGAGCCCCAGATTGCGGCCGATCGACTGCTCGAGGTGCTGCTCGAGCGCGAGGCGCTGCAGAGCACGGGAATCGGCGACGGCGTGGCGATTCCCCACGGCAAGCTCGCCGGGCTCGATCGGCTGGTCGCTTCGTTCGCGCGCAGCGCGGAGGGCGTCGATTTCGAATCGATCGACGGCCAGCCCACCTACCACTTCTTCCTGCTCGTGGTTCCCGAGCACTCGGGCGGCCAGTATCTGAAGGCGCTCGCGCGGATCTCGCGCTTCTTCCGCGACGCGGCGTTTCGCCAGCAGCTCGCGAATGCCCAGACGCGCAGCGACATCATCCGCGCGATCGCCGAAGAGGACACCAAGCTCTAGCGTTCACGCGGGCCCAACGCACAGCGATTTCGGAGGGGCGATGCCCGTTTCGGTCCACGGCGCGCTGCTCGAGGTGCACGGCGTGGGCACCGCGCTGCTCGGCCCGAGCGGCGTGGGCAAGAGCGAGTGCGCGCTCGAGCTGCTCAACCGCCGCCACCGGCTCGTCGCGGACGACGTGATCGAGCTGACCGCGGTCTCGCGCGAGCGGCTCGTGGGGCGCGCCCCCGAGCGCATCCGCCACCACATGGAGATCCGCGGCGTCGGGATCTTCTGCGTCCCCGATCTGTTCGGCCCGGACTCGATCTGCGAGGAGGTCGCGGTCGACCTGATCTGCCGCCTCGAGCGCTGGCGCGAGGGGGCCTCCTACGAGCGGGTCGGGCTCGAGTGGCCCGAGGAGGAGCTCGCGGGAGTGCGGCTGCCGCGCCTCACGCTGCCCGCGAGGCCGGGCGGCTCGATGGCGACCGTCGTCGAGCTCGCCGCGCGCGAGCACCGCCAGCGGCGCGCGGGCGTGAACGCGGCGCTTCGGCTCGACCGGCGCCTGCGCGAAGAGATGGAGCGGAGGTGAGGTACTCGAACGCGCGCATCGTATTCGTGAGCGGCCTCTCGGGCAGCGGCAAGAGCACCGCGATGGCCGCGCTCGAGGACCTGAGCTTCTACTGCGTGGACAACCTGCCGGTCAAGCTGATCGAGCAGTTCGTCCACCTGTGCACCCAGGCGACGCCGCCGATCGAGAAGATCGCCCTCGCGGTCAACGCGCGCGAAGAGCCGTTGCTGCGCGAGCTGCCCGCGGTGATCGCCGAGCTGCGGCGGTCGGGCGCGGAGACGGAGGTGATCTTCCTCGATTGCTCGGACGCGGTGCTCGTCAACCGCTACCGCGAGACGCGCCGCGTCCATCCGCTCTCGCGCTCGGGCAGCGTCGAAGAGGGAATCGAGCGCGAGCGGCGCCTGCTCGTCGAGGTCGCGGCGCTCGCGGATTACCAGATCGACACCTCGACACTCAACGTCCATCAGCTCAAGGCCAACGTCGTGCAGCACATCGCGGGCGAGATTCGTCCCACGGTCGTCAACCTGATCTCGTTCGGCTTCCGCTATGGGACGCCGGCCGCCGCCGAGCAGCTGTTCGACGTGCGCTTCCTTCCGAATCCGTACTTCGAGGAGCGGCTGCGCGAACGCAGCGGTCGCGAGCCCGAGGTCGCCGACTACGTGCTCAAGAATCCGCTCGGTGCCGCGCTGTTCGAGCGCCTGCGTGATCTGTGCAACTTCCTGGTTCCCCTCTATGATGAGGAAGGGAAGGCCTATGTGACGATCGGTGTCGGCTGCACGGGGGGCCGGCATCGATCGGTTGCCGTCGTCGAGGCGCTCGCCGAATCGATCCGAGGCTCCGGCCGCGAAGTGAACGTCGAGCATCGGGACATGGAGCGAAGCGGATGAAGATCGGCGTGGTCATCGTCACGCACTACCAGATCGGCGAGGAGTTCCTCCACGCGCTGCGGCTGATCGTGCCCAACGCGCCGCAGTTCTACTCGGTTTCGATCGACCCGAAGCAGACCGTCGAGGAGATGCGGCAGCTGATCGCGAACGCGCTCAAACGCGCGGATCGCGGCGCGGGTGTGCTCGTGCTCACCGACATGTTCGGCGGCACGCCGTCGAACATGAGCCTCTCGTTCGTCGAGGAAGCGGGCGTCGAGGTCGTGACGGGGCTGAACCTGCCGATGCTGATCAAGCTCGCGACACTCCACGAGGAGAAGACCCTCGAGGATCTCGCGAAGTTCATCAAGAGCTACGGCCAGCGCAACATTTCCGTCGCGAGCGAGATCCTCCCGGAAAATCGTCCGTGAGCCAGACCGTCGAGCGGAGCTTCACGATCCGCAGCGAGCTCGGCTTGCACGCGCGACCCGCGGGTGAGTTCGTCGTGATGGCGAATCGCTTTGCGTCCGAGATCTCGGTGGGAAACGGGCGCGAGTGGGTGGACGGCCGCAGCGTGCTCTCGCTGCTCTCGCTCGCCGCGAGCCGCGGCGCGGAGCTGCGCATCCGCGCGAGCGGCCCCGACGCGGCGGACGCGGTCGCCGCGCTGGGTGCGCTGCTCGAGCGCAGCCACGCCGAGATCGAGGGATCCGCGCGCCGCTGATCGGATTGAAGCACGAGCGCGCGTCGCCTAGAGTGCGGGGTCGCATTCACCAAGGAGTCGGCAAGCATGGCGCGGGGAGCCCTGTTCACCTCCGAGTCGGTCTCGATGGGCCACCCGGACAAGATGTGCGACCAGATCTCGGACGCGGTCCTCGACGCGATGCTCGCGCAGGATCCGGCGTCGCGCGTCGCGTGCGAGACGCTCACCACCACCGGCCTCGTGGTGCTCGCGGGCGAGGTCACCACCCAGGCCGTCGTCGAGCTCGCGCCGCTCGTGCGCAAGGTCGTCTCGGACATCGGCTACACCGACTCGGACATGGGCTTCGACGCGTCGACCTGCGCGGTGATGGTCGCGCTCGGTCGGCAATCACCCGACATCTCGCAGGGCGTGTCGGAAGGCGAGGGGCTCCACAAGGAGCAGGGCGCGGGCGATCAGGGCATGATGTTCGGCTTCGCGTGCGACGAGACGCCCGAGCTGATGCCCGCGCCGATCCGGCTCGCGCACCGGCTGATCGAATGCCACCGCGCGCACTTCGAGTCGGGCGAGCTCGGCTACCTGCGCCCCGACGCGAAGTCGCAGGTCACGCTCGAGTACGCGGGCGATCGGCCCGTGCGCGTCAACGCGGTGGTGCTGTCGACCCAGCACTCGCCCGACGTCTCGTGGGATCAGCTCAACAAGGACGTGGTCGCGAAGATCATCAAGCCGACGCTTCCGGCCGAGTGGCTGCACGTCGACACGGTTTACCACGTGAACCCGACGGGCCGCTTCGTGGTCGGCGGCCCGATGGGCGATGCGGGGCTCACGGGGCGCAAGATCATCGTCGACACCTACGGCGGCATGGGCCGGCACGGCGGCGGCGCGTTCTCGGGGAAGGATCCCTCCAAGGTCGACCGCAGCGCCGCCTACGCGGCGCGCTGGGTCGCGAAGAACCTCGTCGCCGCGAAGGTCGCGCGGCGCTGCGAGGTGCAGCTCGCCTACGCGATCGGCGTCGCCGAGCCCGTCTCGATTCGAGTCGAGACGTTCGGCACCGGAGAATCCGATCCCGTCAAGCTCGAGAAGCTCGTCCGCAAACACTTCGACCTCACTCCGAAGGGAATCATCGACGCGCTCGATCTGCGGCGGCCGATCTACCGCGCGACCTCCTATCACGGGCACTTCGGCCGCGAGGCGGAGGGCTTTCCCTGGGAGAGCACCGAGCGCGCGCCCGCGATCGCGCGCGACGCGCGCTGAAGCCCGCGATCGCGCGCGCCGCATCCGCCGCGGCGCTCGGAGCGGCGCTCGGCTTCGGTCCGCTCCCGCGCGCGAGTGCCGACGACATCGGCTCCGAGCGCGAGCCCGCGATCCGCGTGCTGCTGATGGAGACCGACGCGCACGTAGAGGTTCGCGATCCACGCCCGGGCGGCTTCGCGGCGACGCTCGAGCCCGGCCGCAGCGGGCTGCTCGCGGATGCGCGAGCGGTCGGTCGGAAGTGGCGCATCGGCGCGGACGGGGTCGTCGCGGTCGATCGCAACCGCTATCGCGGCGAGGTGGAATTCCTTTTTGCAGACGGCCGGATGCAGGTCATCAACGAGGTTTCGCTCGAAGCCTACGTCGCGGGCATCCTCGGGCGCGAGATCTACCCCGGATGGGCGCCCGAGACCTTCAAGGCGCAGGCGGTCGTGGCGCGAACCTACGCGCTCCACCAGCGCGCTGCGCGCGGCCGCCGAGGCTTCGACGTCGAGGCCGACACCTCGAGCCAGGTCTACGGCGGTGCCGCGGCCGAGACGCCCGCGATCTGGGCCGCGGTATCGGCGACGCGCGGAGAGTACATCGCCTACGCGGGCGAGCCGATCCTCGCCGCCTACCACTCGGCATCGGGCGGCCAGACTGCGAGCGCCGAGGAAGTCTGGGGAAGCGCGCTGCCCTATCTCGTGAGCGTCGAAGTCGCGGACGAGGAGGATTCGCCCGACACCTACTGGCGGGCGACGATCCCAAAGACGAAACTGGGTCGCGCGTTGGGCCCGCTCGGTATCGGCGTCGGCACGGCGCGCGAGCTCGAGCTCGAGGTCGTGGCGCGCACCGACAGCGGCCGCGCATCGCGCGTTCGGATCCGCGGCAGCCATGGAGACCACACGCTGGAGGCGCGCGCGCTGCGCGCGGCGCTCGGAGAATCGGTGATTCGCAGCACGCTCTTCGAAGTTCGCCCGGGGCGCGACGCGTTCGTGTTCGTCGGGTCCGGCCACGGACACGGCGTCGGCATGAGCCAGTGGGGCGCCGAGGCGATGGCGCAGCGCGGCGCGAGCTATCGGGAGATCCTTGCGACCTTCTATCCGGGCACGACGCTGCTCGCCGGGGCGCCGCGATGAGCAGTCCGCTCGGACTCGTGCCGCTGCAGGCGCAGCCCGACGGATCGCCGATCGGTCCCTTCATTCCGATCCTGCTGATCACGCTGATCTTCTACTTCCTGATGATCCTACCGCAGCAGAGGAGGCAGAAGAAGCTCGCGGCGATGATCAAGGCGATCGACAAGGGCGACGACGTCGTGACGAGCGGGGGGCTGCACGGCAAGGTCGTCGGCGTCGCCGACGACGTGCTCACGCTCGACATCGCGGGCGTGAAGGGCGAGCGCGTGAAGGTGAAGGTCGCGCGCTCGCGGATCGACCACGTCGAGCCCGCCAAGAAGGGCGAAGCGTCATGAGCGTGCGATGGCGCGCGATCTGGATCGGCGCGACCGTCGCGCTGTTCGGCTACTACGCGCTCGCCAATATCGCCTCCGAGCCGACGCGGCTCGCGAGCCCGCTCGTGCCCGACAACGCGCTGCGGCTCGGCCTCGATCTGCGCGGTGGCATCCACTGGGTGATCGGCGTCAAGCTCGGCGCGACCGAGGATCACGAGCTCGCGTTCCTCAAGGGAATCCTCACGGACGAGCTCGAACGACGCGACGTCGTGGTCGGAAAGATCGAGGTCGTCGACCACCAGCTGCGCGTGGAGGCGCTCACCGAGCCCGCGCGCGCCGCGGTGCGCGAGTGGGTCTCCGAGACCGAGCAGCTCAGCGAGATCGGTGAGCACGGCGACGCGCTCGCGTTCGAGCTGTCCACGGAGCGGCGCAAGCAGGTGCGCGAGCAGGGCATGGCGCAGGTGCTCGAGGTGCTGCGCCGTCGCATCGACGACCCGCTGAAGGGGATCCCCGACTCGGTCGTGACGCGCCAGGGCGACGATCGCGTGCTGGTGCAGATCCCCGGCGGCGCGGTCGACCGCGCGCGCGCGCGGGAGATGCTGCGCGTCACGGGCTTCCTCGAGTTCAAGATCGTGCTCGACATCGCCCCGACCGAGGAGCTGCTGCGCGACAAGTACCCGGGCGGCGAGC
>DASPGF010000210.1:0-4586 GCA_035620755.1 Myxococcota bacterium | reverse complement strand
CGAGCACGCGCTCGCGTCCTCGCCGGCGCGCGCCTGGACGCGGCTCGAGCTCGCGACCTCGGCGGCGATCTGGATCGTCATGATGCTCGCGATGATGCTGCCGACCGCGGCCCCGATGGTGCTCGCGCTCGGCGCCATCGGCCGCGGCCAGCGCGCGCGGACGAGCCCGCTCGCCCCCGCGGCGAGCTTCGTGCTCGGCTACGCGATCGTGTGGACGGCGTTCAGCATCGCGGCGGCAACCCTTCAGTGGGGCGCGCATCGGCTCGCCTGGCTGTCGAACGCGGAGCCCGCGACCCGAGAGGTGCTGTCGGGAGCGCTGTTGCTCGCGGCCGGAGCGTTCCAGTTCAGCGCGCTCAAGGACGCCTGCCTGAGCCGCTGCCGGTCGCCGCTCGCGTTCCTGATGGCGCGCTGGCGGCCGGGCGCGCTCGCCGCGCTGCGCATGGGAATCGCGCACGGCCGCGACTGCGTCGGCTGCTGCTGGGCGCTGATGGCACTGATGTTTGTCGCGGGCTCGCTGCACCTGCTCTGGACGGCGGCGCTCGCGATGCTGATGCTCGCGGAGAAAGCCTTGCGGTCGGGGCGGCTTTTGGGAAGGATCGCGGGCGGCGTGTTGATGATCTGGGGTGCCTACCGCATCGGCGCGCAGCTCTTCGGCCCGGCCTGAGTCGCGCCTCGCATGCGAGAGGGATTGGGAATGACGGCGCCCTGGAAGATCAGCGGTGAGCTGGTGCTGAGCTGCAACTGCGACGTGTTCTGTCCGTGCGTGATCTCGCTCGGCCGCGCCCAGCCGAGCCACGGCGTGTGCCACACCTGGTGGGGTCTGCACATCGAGAGCGGCCACGCGGGCGAGCAATCGCTCGATGGCCTCAACGTCGCGGTGCTGATGGACATCCCGGGCCCGCTCGCCGAAGGGAAGTGGTCGGTCGGCCTCTACATCGACGAGCGCGCGAATGACGCGGCGCGTGATGCGCTCACGGCGATCCTCTCGGGCCGGGCCGGCGGCACCACGGGCTGGTTCGCGATCATGGTCGCGGAGCTTCTCGGCGTGAAGCGCGTGCCGATCGAGTTCAAGGCCGCGGGCCGCGGCTGGACGCTGCAGATTCCGAAGATCATCGACGGCACGATCGAGCCGATCGAGGGCGCGGACGGCGCGGGCGCGACGCGGATCGCGAACACCAAATACTGGATGGGCCCGTCGGTCACCGTGTGCCGCAGCATTCGCAGCCGCTTCCGCGATTGGGGGCGCAACTGGGAGCTCTCGGGCGGCAGCGCCGAATACGCGCAGGTCGAATGGCAGGGACCCTGAGCCGGCACTCAGCTCGGCGCGGGCGCGAGCCGATGAGGGGGTGCGCACGCGCACCGAGGGACGAGCCGCTCGGGTGATGCAGATACCGCTCCAGATCGCACTGTTCGCGACTGTGACGTTCGCGAGCGCGTTCCTGATCTTCCTCGTGCAGCCGCTCGTCGGCAAGCACATCCTTCCCTGGTTCGGCGGCGTTCCCGCGATCTGGTCGGTCTGCCTGTGCTTCTACCAGCTCGCGCTGTTCGCGGGCTACGGCTACGCGCACTGGCTCGCGAGCCGCGTACGGCTGAGCCGACACCTCCTGATCCACGCGCTGCTGTTCATGGGCGCGCTCGCCGAGCTGCCCGTGCTGCCGAGCGCGAGCTGGAAGGTCAGCGGCGACGTGAATCTGCGCGCGCACATTCTCGCGATGCTCGCGGCGAACGTCGGGCTGCCGTTCGTGATGCTGGCTGCGACGGGCCCGCTCATGCAGGCGTGGTACGCACGTTCGTTTCCCGCACGCTCGCCCTACGTTCTCTATGCAGTGTCGAACGCGGGCTCGCTGCTCGCGCTGCTCGCGTTCCCGTTCGCGATCGAGCCGAACCTGCCGCTCTCCCAGGTATCACGGGTCTGGACCTGGGCGTTCGCGGGCTGCGGGCTCGCGGTGCTGCTGTGCGCGTGGCTCGCATCGCGCGGCGAGCGGCTCGCCGTGTCGGCGGCGCGCGAGCCCGCTGCGCGGGCCGCGGCGGCGCGCGTCTCGGCGCCCTCGAGCGCGCGCCCGGGCACTGCGGACGCCCTGCTGTGGATCGCGCTGCCCGCGTGCGCGGTCGTGCTGTTCATGTCGGTGACCAATCAGCTCTGCCTCGACGCGGCCAGCATTCCGTTTCTCTGGGTCGTTCCGCTCGCGATCTACCTGCTCACGTTCATCCTCAGCTTCGCGTCCCGCAGCCTCTATCGCCGCAGCGTGTTCGCGCTGCCTGCCGTGCTCACCGTGTGCGCGCTGCTCGCGCTGCGGCTCGCGACGGGTGGAACGCTCTCGATGTGGAATGCGGGCGTGTCGATCGTGACCCTGTTGGGCGCCTATTCGGTGGTGCTGTTCCTCAACTGCATGCTGCTGCACGGCGAGCTGTATCGGCTGCGGCCCGCTCCCGCGCACCTCACCGGCTATTACCTCTGCATCGCGGGTGGCGGCAGCCTCGGCGGGATCTTCGTCGGCATCGTCGCGCCGCAGGTCTTCTCCGCGTACCACGAGCTGCCGCTGAGCTGGGCCGCGAGCTGGACGCTGTTCGCGGTCGCGTGCCTGCGCGATCCGGGCCCGCTGCTGCGCAGCAGGATGGCCCGCCGCGCAGTCGCGGGTGTGGCTGCGATGTCGATGCTCTTGCTACTGGGGCTGTTCGTCGGCAGACCAACCGCGGTTGGCGACGCGAAGGTGATCCATCAGAAGCGGACCTTCTTCAACGTGCTGCGCGTGATCGAGCGCAATCCCGGCAAGGCGCGCACGCACCACATGCGCCTGACCAGTGGCACGACCGCACACGGCGCCCAATCGCTCGCGCCGGCCCTGCGGCGCGTTCCGATCATGTACTTCGGAGCGGCGTCGGGCATCGGTCTCGTGATGTCCGCGATGCCCAATCAGCCGATCTACGTGGGCATCACCGGGCTCGGCGTGGGCTCGCTGGCCGCGTACGGGCGCGAGGGTGACCGCTTCCGCTACTACGAGATCGACCCCGACGTGGTGCGCATCGCGCGCGACGAGGGCTACTTCAGCTACCTCGCCGATTCGCTCGCCGAGCTCGAGTTCATTCTCGGCGATGCGCGCCTTTCGCTCGAGCTCGAGCTCGAGCGAGACGGCCCCCAGAACTTCGACATACTGATCCTCGACGCGTTTCGCAGCGACGCGATTCCCGTGCACCTGATCACCTCCGAGGCGTTCGATCTGTATCTCAAGCACCTCAAGCCCGGCGGCGTGCTCGTCGTGCACGCGTCGAGCGTCAACTTCGACCTCAGCCCGCTGTTCTTCCGCCAGGCGCACGAGCGCGGCATCCCGGCGATCGCGATCAGCAACGGCATGATCCCGCGCTACTTCCAGTACTCCACGGAGTGGGTCGTGATGAGCTCGAACGCCGCCTACCTCGAGCGCTTCGAGCCGCTGAGCGCGAAGATTCGCGAGAAGATGAAGCTCAGGCCGCAGCAGCTGCAGATCAGCCACCCCGATCCTGACGTCGTGCAATCCGCTCCTTTGTGGACGGACGACTACAGCGATCTGTTTTCGGTGCTCCATCCCGTCGCGTTCCGAGATCTCTGGTGAGCGCCGGTCGATCGCGCGCGATCGCGCCGCCGAAGTCGATCGGCAGGCTCTTGAGCTGACTCATCATCCCGCGCGAGCTCCAGCGGATCTCGTGCTCGAGCAGCCGCGCCTGTAGCGGCAGGAAGTCGAGCGCAGCGGCGATCATGCAGCGCAGCTCGAGGCGCGCGATGTTCGCGCCGATGCAGTAGTGCGGCCCGTAGCCGAAGCTCAGCGACTCTCGGGTATCGCGTCGGAGATCCAGGCGGTCCGGATCCGGGAAGACGCGCGGATCGCGGTTCGCGCCCATGATGCTCAGCGCGACGAGCTGCCCAGCCTCGATCGTCCGATCGCGGAACTCGAAGCGTTCGACCGCGTAGCGCGGCATCACGAGCAGACCGCTGTCGTAGCGAAGCAGCTCGTTGACCGCGTTCGGCAGCAGCTCGCGCTCTCGCCGCAGCAGCGCGAGCTGGTCGGGATGCTGCAGCAGCGCGCGCAGCCCCCTCGCGAACGCGACCGCGGTGGTCCCGGTGCCCGCGGAGACGAGGCCTGCCACGACGCGCACCACGTCGTCCAGATGGCCCGGATCCTCGCGGCGCGCTGCGCCGAGCAGATCGGAAATCAAGTCCTGCTTCGGGCTGCTGCGCCGTTCCTCGGTGAGGTGGCGCACGTACTCCGCGATCTCGACGCTTGCCTGCTCCATGCGCCTGCGCTGCTTGTCGGACAGGATCGGCCGCACCGCGCGCGTCGCCCGTGCGGCGAGCTCGCGAAAACGACGCTCGTCGGCGTCCTTGGGGGGAACGCCGAGGATCTGCCCGAGCGCGGTCGCAGAGACCGGCGTCGCGAACTCAGCGAGCAGATCGATCACGCCCGCGCGGCCGCGCAGCCGCGCCGCGAAGCGCTCGGTGACCTCCCACGTGCGGTCCTCCACGCGCGCGATGGCCCGCGGTGTGAGCGCCGCCGACACCAGTCGGCGCCCGAGCGACTGCGGGTCGGCGGGCGTCGAGCGGAAGGGCATCT